>CAKQFW010000012.1 GCA_934230965.1 uncultured Prevotella sp. | reverse complement strand
AGGAAACTGGGGAAACATTCTTACAGGCGACCGCGCCGCCGCCCCTCGATACATTGAGGCACGCTTGTCGAAGTTTGCCCTCGACGTGGTGTTCAACCCCAAAACCACCGAATGGCAGCTGAGCTACGACGGACGCAACAAAGAGCCTATCACCCTGCCCGCCAAGTTTCCGTTGCTGCTGGCCCAGGGTGCCGAAGGCATTGCTGTAGGCTTGAGCTCGAAAATATTGCCCCACAACCTGAACGATATTTGCGACGCCGCCATCAAGTATCTGCGTGGCGAGACCTTCAACCTGTATCCCGACTTTCCCACAGGCGGCAGCATCGACGTGAGCCGTTATAACGATGGGCAGCGTGGCGGTGTGCTGAAGGTGCGCGCCAAGATAGAGAAGCTTGACAGCAAGACGCTGGTTATACGTGAGATACCTTTCTCTAAGACCACGGCCACGCTGATAGAGTCGATACTTCGTGCCGTAGAAAAGAACAAGGTGAAGGTGAAGAAGGTAGAAGACAACACCGCCGCCGAGGTAGAGATATTGGTACACTTGGCCCCTGGCGTGTCGTCAGACAAGACCATCGACGCCCTTTACGCCTTCTCTGATTGTGAGATTAACCTCTCGCCCAACTGTTGTGTTATTGAAGATAACAAGCCGTGTTTTCTCTCGGTGGGCGACGTGTTGCGTCACAGCGTAGACAGCACCATGGGCTTGCTGCGCAAAGAACTGAACATACGTCGTGCCGAACTGCTGGAGCAGTTGTTCTTTGCATCGCTCGAGCGCATCTTCATCGAGGAGCGCATCTACAAAGAGCGCGGCTTTGAAAATGCTGCCGACATGGATGCCGCCGTGGCCTTTGTTGACAAGAAGCTTACGCCCTTTAAAAAAGACTTTATTCGTGAGGTGACGCGCGACGACATCCTTCGCCTCATGGAGATAAAGATGCAGCGCATCTTGAAGTTTAATAAAGACAAGGCCGACGAGCTGATGGCGAAGATAAAGGCCGAACTGAAAGATATTGAGCACGACCTGGCGCACATGACCGACGTCACCATCGACTGGTTCCGCTTCATCAAAGACAAGTATGGCAAGCATCATCCGCGCCTTACCGAGATAAAGAATTTCGACACCATCGTGGCCACTACCGTGGTAGAGGCTAACCAGAAACTATACATCAACCGCCAAGAAGGCTTCATTGGAACAGGATTGAAGAAAGACGAGTTTGTGTGCAACTGCTCAGATATTGACGACATTGTGGTGTTCTTCCGCGATGGCAAGTATCGTGTGGTGCGCGTGGCCGACAAGATATTTGTGGGCAAGAACGTGCTGTGGGTGGGCGTGTATAACCGCAACGACCGCCGCACAACCTACAACGCTGTGTATCGTGACGGACAAAACGGCCCCGTTTATATTAAACGTTTCAACCTGCCATCGGTGATGCGCGACCGCGACTACGACCTAACCCGTGGCGAGAAAGGCTCGCGTGTGCTCTACTTCACCGCCAACCCGAATGGCGAGGCCGAGGTGATAAAGGTGACGCTGGAGGCTAACCCAAAATTGCGCAAGATATTTATCGAGCGCGACTTCTCAGAGGTGCCTATCAAGGGCCGCAGCGCTCGTGGCTTGCTCGTAACACGCAATCCTGTGCACCGTGTGGGCTTGAAGAGCCACGGCCACTCTACCTTGGGCGGCCGCAAGGTGTGGTTCGACCCCGACGTAAACCGCATCAACTATGACGACCACGGCCGACTGCTGGGCGAATTTAATGAAGACGATGCCATACTGGTTATTCTTGAGGGTGGCGAATTTTATATCTCTAACTTTGATGCCAACAACCACTATGAGGACAACATTGCTCGCATAGAGAAATGGGACCCCAAGAAGGTGTGGACGGCTGTGGTGAACGATGCCGACAACGGCGGCTTTGCCTACATTAAACGCTTTACGATGGATGCCTTGCGCAGGCACCAGAACTTTGTGGGCGAGAACGAGAAGAACCAGTTGGTGTTGCTTACCGACACGTTCTACCCCCGCTTGCTGTTCAACTTTGGCGGCACCGATGCCGACCGTGCTCCGTTAGAGATTGACGCCGATAGCTTTATTGGCGTGAAAGGCTTTAAGGCAAAGGGCAAACGCGTTACCACCTTTAATATTGATAAGGTGGAAGAGCTGGAGCCGCTGCGCCAGCCTGACCCAGAACCCGAGCCCACCGACGCTGCCGATGAGGCCGAGCCCGAAGACCTTGACCCCGATGCTGGAAAAAGTCAGCAACAGGTGATAGACGAGATGACCGGACAACTCAACCTCTTTACTGAAAATGCTGACCTTTAAACACTTGCTGGCAGCGCTGCTATTGCTGTGCATGGGGCAAGCAATGGCTGTTTCGCGTGACGCCGACACCGTGTCGTGCTCTACCACAGGAGCCGACACCGTGTGGGCGAAGACGGGCGATAGCAATGTTGACCTGAAGCGCCTCACGCTGAAGACCAATGCTTTAATGGTGGGCTTCGGCGCCACCAATATTCTCGACACCTACCTCTCTACCGAGAAGTATCGCGGTGCCGACATCCGCTTTCTTTCTTATACACGCCGCGAGCGCGATGCCTCGCCCTGGATAAACCAGTTTCAGCATGAGGGTCACTTGGCCTATGCTGATAACCGTTCGGGCAACGGCGGTACCATGATGGGCGCTTACACGTTTCGCTATTCGCTATTGCATAAGTGGAACATTGACCTCTGGCGGCATCCTCTACAGATAAATGCTGGTGGCACCGTGGCTGCCAACGTGGGCTTTATCTACAACACGCGCAATGGCAACAATCCGGCCAACGCGCGCCTGTCGTTACACATTGAACCTACCGTGGGTTTCGACTATCCGCTGGGCCGCGCTGCCCATCGTCGTGGCGTGAGCTTTCGTCCGGGCCATTGCGCCCACTTCCCCCTTATCTTGCATTATGAAGCGTCGGCCCCGCTGGTGGGCTTAATGTTTTCGCCCAACTATGGGCAGTCGTATTACGAATTGTTCAATCGTGGCAATTACGACCACAACTGTGTGCCCACCACCTTTGTTTCAACCCCCTCGTTCAGGCAGTTGCTCACCCTCGACTTCCGTCTCGCCCGCACCATCGTTCGTGTGGGCTACCTCGGCACCTTTGAGCAATCGCACGTCAATAATCTCAAAACCCACGTCTACACCCATTCGCTCATGATAGGCATTGTGAAGCGGTTCCGCACCGTGAAGCAATGAAGCGTGTAGCACTGTGGCTTTCCCCCAAAAAAATATATAGTTTAACCAAAAGAAGAATGAATATGAAAAGAAATGTATTTACAATGATGACGAGCGTAATGCTCTTGTTAGTGAGCGCTTGCATGTGGAGCTTTTCGGCAAACGCACAAACGGCCCAGGTTTATGACCTTCGGCTGGAACCCAACGCTGTAGACAATGGACGTGGCCTTTTGAAGGTGCACTTTCGTTTTAAATGTGTAGGCGCCAAGGGACACAAGGTGCACCCCATTGCCTATATTCAGGCTGATAACGGTAAGATACATACCTTTAAGGATGGCAAACAAGCGTCTTGGAGCGGTAACTCAAGGGTGGCGTCTTATGAAACAACCGTATGGAATGGCGATGAGTGGCTGGGCTTTTATAAAGATAGGCTTACGGTGCTGCCTGGTAAGCATACGTATCATGTGCGTGTGTTGATTTACGACGAAACGCTAAAACGTTATATCACTAATACGAAAAAGGTGCCTCGCGTGTCTTACACCATGACGGGCGCTGGACAGTCGGCACCATCTACACCGTCAGCACCGTCGGGCGGATATGTGCCCTACACCCCATCAACCCCAATGACCTGTGGCGTGTGCTCAGGCTCTGGTCGATGCTCTACCTGTGGTGGCACAGGCATAAGCCCCAACCATGCCCCTGGTATCAATGCTGGCTGTGGCGCTTGTGGTGGAACGGGCATCTGCTCGGCTTGTCACGGCATGGGCTCGCACAACTAATTGAAAATTAATATGAAATGATAAACCATAACCCTTTACATATCAGCAGCTGCTGGAAGAAGACGCTTCTTCCAGTCTTGCTGCTGGTGATGATGGCTGGCTCGCTCACGTCGTGTGTCGACGAAGAGGAGTTTGCCAATACGCCGCGCGGCAACTTCGAGGCCCTGTGGAAGATTATTGATGAGCATTACTGCTTCTTCAACGAGAAGAACAGCCAGTATGGACTCGACTGGAACGAGGTGCGTGCCCGCTATGCGCCACAGTTTGACGACCGCATGACTGATGCTCAACTGTTTGAGGTGCTGGGCAATATGCTGGGCGAACTGCGCGACGGACACGTAAACATGTATTCGTCGTGGGATGTGGCGCGCAACTGGTCGTGGCATGAAGACTATCCGTCGAACGTGAGCGACACGCTGTTGCGCCGCTATCTCGGCACCGACTATCGTATGGCGGCCTCGCTAAAGTATCGGGTGCTCGACGATCAGGTGGGTTATGTGCGTTGCGCCTCGTTTGCGTCGGGCTTTGGCGAGGGCAATCTCGACCAGGTAATGCTCTATCTGGCGCCCTGTCGTGGCCTTATCATCGACCTCCGCGGCAATGGTGGCGGTATGATAACCGCTGCCGAGCAGTTGGCTTCGCGCTTCACTAACAGCAAGACCCTTGTGGGATATATGCAACACAAGACGGGCAAAGGGCATAGCGACTTTTCGTCGCGCAAGGCTCAATATATCTCGCCATCGGCCGGACTGCGCTGGCAAAAACAGGTGGTGGTGCTCACTAACCGCTCGGTATATAGCGCTGCTAACGAGTTTGTTAAGTATATGCGCTGCTTTGACCACGTAAAGATTGTGGGCGACACCACGGGCGGTGGCGCTGGCATGCCCTTTAATGGCGAGCTGCCATCGGGCTGGAGCATCCGCTTTTCGGCCTGCCCCATGTTTGATGCACAGGGCAACAGCACCGAGTTTGGCATCGCCCCCGATCATGCCGTGGCCCTACGTGCGGCGGATGAGGCTCGCGGAGAAGATACCCTTATTGAGTATGCGCGAGAGCTGTTCTCGCAAACCGATTGGTAAAGATTTTGCTACATCGTAATGACAAAAAAGTAAAAATGTAAACATTTTTCGATAGAATGTTTACATATTAAAAAAAGAAATGCTATTTTTGCATGACTTTTTATAGGTAAGGCCCCTTTATGATAAAAGAAAGGCCCCCTGACGTTAGTAGAAGAAAAGGATGAGCGACTTCAAAAAGACTATTGATATTGACCGTATCTTGCACGATAAGATGGGCGAGAAAGCAAAGTTTGTGCCCTCGCCATTGGTGCGGTGGCTCAAGCACATTGTTCATGAAGACGAGGTGAACCGTTACCTCTGGGACAGCCGTAACCTCTCGGGCACCGACTGGCTGGAGGAGTGTGTGCGCTATCTCGACATGAAACTAAACATTGTGGGCATGGAGAACCTGCCCGACAAGAACGATGGACGCTGCTACACCTTCGTGTCAAACCACCCGTTAGGTGGCGCCGACGGCGTGGCCTTGGGCGCTATCATTGGTCGCCATTATGACAGCCACTTTCGCTATCTCGTCAACGACCTGTTGATGAACCTCCCTGGCTTGGCACCCCTCTGCATACCTATCAACAAGACGGGCAAGCAGGGTCGCGATTTTCCCTTGATGGTAGAGACAGGCTTTGCCAGCGATAACCACATGCTCATGTTTCCGGCTGGCCTCTGCTCGCGCCGCATTAACGGCCAGATACACGACCTGCCGTGGACCAAGACCTTCATCACGAAGAGCGTAGAGACACACCGCGACGTGGTGCCCATACACTTTGGTGGGCAAAACTCCGACTTCTTTTACCGTTTGGCTAACCTGTGCAAGACGCTGGGCATAAAGTTTAATATCGCCATGCTGTTTCTTGTCGACGAGATGTATAAGAACGTGCACAAAGAGTTTCGCGTGGCCATAGGCAAGCCCATTCCCTGGCAAACGTTCGACAAGAGCAAGACACCACGCCAGTGGGCACAGTATGTGCAAGACATTGTCTACACGTTATAATTAACCCCCATTTCTTCATCTACTGTATAAAGAAAATACTATCGTTATAATAAAATGGAAGAAGCAATTATCCAACCCATCGACAAGGAACTGCTGAAGCAAGAGCTGACACCTGAACGCCAGCTCAGAATGACCAACAAGAGTCATAACGAGATTTATGTCATCACGGCACATAACGCTCCTAATGTGATGAAGGAGATAGGCCGTTTGCGCGAGATTGCCTTCCGCGAGGCGGGAGGTGGCACGGGCAAGTCGATGGACATTGACGAGTTTGACACGTGCGACAACTGCTATAAGCAGCTCATCGTGTGGAACCCCGAGGCAGAAGAGATAATAGGTGGCTACCGATACCTCTTGGGCACCGACTGGGAGATGGATGACAACGGACAACCTAAGTTGGCCACCAGCCACATGTTCCATTTCTCTGAGAAGTTTCTCACCGACTATATGCCCTACACCATTGAGCTGGGACGCTCGTTTGTATCGCTGCCTTATCAGAGCTCGCGCATGGGTGCCAAGAGCTTGTTTGCCCTCGATAACCTGTGGGATGGCCTGGGTGCCCTCACCGTTATTAAGCCCAACGTAAAATACTTCTTCGGCAAGATGACCATGTATCCCTCGTACATACGTCGTGGCAGAGATATGATTCTTTACTTCCTGAAGAAACATTTCGATGATAAAGAGAACCTCATCATCCCCATGAAGCCTCTGAAGATTGAAACTCCTGAGGCCGAGCTGGAGCAGCTGTTCTGCGAAGACGACTTCAAGTCCGACTACCGCATCTTGAACCGCGAGATACGTAAGTTGGGCTACAACATACCACCTCTGGTTAATGCCTATATGAGCCTGTCGCCCACCATGAAGCTCTTCGGCACCGCCATCAACTATGGCTTTGGCGATGTTGAGGAAACGGGCATCCTGATTGCCGTTGACGAGATTCTTGAAGAGAAACGCGTGCGCCATATCGACTCGTTTATCAACGAACATCCCGAGGCCCTGAAAATTACCAGTGGCGCCAATAACGTAATATATAAGGAGAAGGATTAAGTATTAAGAATTAAGTATTAAGGATGCTTCATGCCTCCTCGTCACTTGTTAATTTGTCAACTAACAGCGTGCCTTCGACACGCAACACGAAAAGAAAAATATAACAATCGGTTCATAAAATGGTCGTTACAAACCAATGTAACGGCCTTTTTTTATTTTTGCTTTTGAGGGCTTTGTGGTTCTTGCTTTTTTACATAACTTTGCGAACAGTAGAAACCTAAATTACACACAAAGTTATGACAATTAAAACATTTGCTTCGGCCCTTGCCTTTGCCGCCATGATGCTTTCGGGCGCTGGTAAGGCCAATGCGCAGACTCCGCGTCCGGAGTATCCGCGCCCGCAGTTTGAACGTGAACAATGGGTGAACCTCAACGGCACATGGTCTTACAGCTTCGACTTCGGACAGACAGGTGAACAGAAAGGTTGGAACAACGCCAAGGGCTTTGACGGAAAAATTACCGTGCCCTTCTGTCCTGAGAGTTCGCTCTCGGGCGTTCATCACACCGACTTTATCAACAGCATTTGGTATCAGCGCACACTCGATATTCCTGCTGCATGGCAAGGAAAGAAGGTGCTACTGCACTTTGGCGCGGTAGACTATGAGGCACATATCTATGTTGATGGCCAACTGGTGCGTCTGCATAACGGCACGGGCTCGTCGTTTACTTGCGACATTACCCGCTATGTAAAAGCAGGACAAACACACAACCTCGTGGTACAGGTAAACGACGACCTGCGCAGCGGCCTGCAGCCTGGTGGCAAGCAAAGCCCACAGCTGGGCTCGTACGGATGTATGTACACCCGTGTTACGGGCATCTGGCAAACGGTATGGATGGAGGCCGTAGATAAAGAAGGCTTGAAGAGCGTGTTTGCTACGCCCGACATCGACCAGCAACAGCTTGTGATACGTCCGCAGTTCTATGGCGAGAATGCTGCTAACAAGCTTGTTGTGAGCCTGTATGATGGCAACAAGGTGGTGGCTAAAAAGAGTGTGGTGTGTGGCGACAACTCGGTGGTAGTGCTGCCTGTTAAGGGTATGAAGCTGTGGAGCCCCGAGCACCCCTTCCTCTATGGCGTGAAGTATCAGGTGATGAAGAACGGCAAGATTATCGACGAGGTGCTGTCGTATGCTGGTATGCGCAAGGTGCACTTGGCCAATGGCTACTTCTACCTTAACAATAAGCCTTACTATCAGCGCTTGGTGCTTGACCAAGGTTATTATCCCGATGGCATCTGGACAGCGCCCACCGACGCTGCACTGAAGAAAGATATTGAGATGTCGAAGGCTGTAGGCTTCAATGGCGCTCGTCTGCACCAAAAGAGTTTTGAAGAGCGTTACTACTATTGGGCCGATAAGTTGGGCTACCTCACGTGGGGCGAGAGTGCCAGCTGGGGCCTCGATGTTAACAACGAAGAGGCTTGCCGCAACTTTATCTCTGAGTGGGCCGAACTGGTAGAGCGCGACCGCAACCACCCTTCGCTGGTTACCTGGACTCCGCTGAACGAAACATGGGCTGCCACCAACTCGGGCGTATATACCCGCTTTGTGCAGAACCTGTATGACATGACGAAGATGATTGATGGCACGCGACCCGTGAACGATGCCAGTGGCGACTCGCACATCAAGACCGACATCTGGAGTGTGCATAACTACTGCCGCACACCCGAAGAGTTTAGTCGCGACTTTGCCCTCGAGCCTGGCAAGGAGCCGTATCGCAATATGCGTGGCGACAAGTGGCAATGGCTGGCAAAATATGAGGGACAGCCCTATATGCTGGACGAATGGGGTGGCTTGGGCTACGTGGTGCCCGAGAAACGTCATGGCAACGACACGTGGGGCTATGGTGGTATGATAAAAGATGCTGAAGAGTTCTACAACATCTTGCGCAAGGAGATGGAGTCGATAAAGGCCATCAAACATATCACAGGCTTCTGCTACACGCAGATTACCGATGTAGAACAAGAGCAAAACGGCATTTACAATTACGACCGCTCGCCCAAGTTCGATACTCAGCGCCTCAAAGAAATATTTGAGATGATACCCTCAGAGATTGAGGAGTAGCGAATAAACAGTAGCGAATAAACAGTAGTGATTTAAACAGTAGCGAATGAAAAGCCAATAGCCCCTTAAGGCATCGGCTTACATAACTCGCGCTTCGCGCTCGGAGTTTTAAACATTAATTCCCATTAATTGAACATTAATTAAACATTAATATTTTTCAATAAAGCGCGAGGTGCGTATTAATGATGATAAATATTTAAGTAATCGGGCGCGAAGCGCGTATTAATGATAATTAATGTTCAATTAATGGGAATTAATGTTTAAAACACCACGAGCGCTAAGCGCGAGATTGCTTATAATTATAGTGAGTGAAGCAATGCTATAGGATTTTTCACTTTTCACTCTTCACTTTTCCCTTAAACTCTCGTAAGCAATGCTATAGGATTTTTCACTTTTCACTTTTCACTTTTCACTTAAACTCTCCTACACAATCGGCAATGATATTCCGTTAATCTTTTGGTAGAAGTCGAGGGCGAAGATGTCGGTCATGCCGCTCACAAAGTCTATCACAGCCATGATGCGCGTTTCGAGGTCGGTGCTGCCAATGTCATACTGACTGCTGAAGCGTCGGATGAGCTGCTTAGAATGGAACGTGTCGGGCCTGCAGGCAGCGTCGGTCAGCGTTTGCATCAGCGTCTCCATAATTTTGTAACCGCTCAGCTCTACGTCGAGCACAGGCTTACTGTTATATATCTTCTTCACGCTCAGCGCTTGGCAGCGTCGGTAGGCATCGCGCACCAAGGGCTCTACGTGGTCGATGAGGCTACCTTTAAAGGTGCCGTTCAGTATATCCTCTTCGTGGTCGATGAAGGCTTTTACGCAAGCCTTTTCAAGGCATCCTATCACACAGGCGCGCATATACACCACCTCTTCATTCTCGTCGCTCACCCCTTCTTCCTTCGCACGTTGGCGTATCTTTTCTTGCATCTCTGTGTCGAAGAAGCCAAGGAGCAGGTTGGCCGTTTCTTCATACGACAATATTTTCAGCTTGTGCGAGTCTTCAATATCCATAATCTCGTAGCAGATGTCGTCGGCAGCCTCCACCAGATATACCAGTGGGTGGCGGGCGTAGCGCAGCGGCTCGCCATCGGCCGAGAGGCGCCGTAGCCCCAGTTCGTCGGCAATGCGGCGAAAGGCGTCGCGCTCGAAGCAGAAGAAGCCAAACTTGCCATGTGAGCCAGCCCAGTGGCTCTCAAACGGATACTTCACGATGCTGGCCAGCGTGGCGTAGGTCATCACGAAGCCACCTTCGCGTCGGCCATGAAAGCGGTGCGTCAGTAGGCGGAAGGCGTTGGCGTTACCCTCAAAGTGTATAAGGTCGTTCCAGAAGGCGGGCGATAGCTTATCGCGTAGCGCCAGGCCTGGTCCTTCGCTGAAGAATGTTTGTATGGCTTTCTCGCCGCTATGTCCGAAGGGTGGGTTGCCCATGTCGTGTGCCAGACAGGCAGCGCTCACAATGGTGCCTATCTCTTCAAACAGTGTGCCCACCAGTTCGGGGCGTCGCTGTTTCAGCTCTCGCGCCACATCATTGCCCAACGACATGCCCACGCTGGCCACCTCAAGCGAGTGGGTGAGGCGGTTATGCACGAAGATGCTGCCTGGCAGCGGAAACACCTGCGTCTTGTTTTGCAGTCGGCGGAAGGGTGCCGAGAAAATCAGGCGGTCGTAGTCGCGTTTAAACTCTGAGCGGTCGTCGTGCCGCAACGAGTGTCGCTCTTCTTGTCCGAAGCGCTTGTTTGAGATAAGCTTGTTCCATTTCATAGGGGCAAAGATAATAAAAAATTGAGACATGAGGTATAATTTACTAAAATGCTGTGCAGTAAAATGACATCTGTTATCATTTCCCCCTCCTTATGATAATGCAATAACTTGCGCTAACGTATCAAAAAAGATAGGTTAGCGCAAGTTTTCTTTTTATAATCTGCGCTAACGTATCAAAAAGCATAGGTTAGCGCAAGTTTTCCGTTTATAATTTGCGCAAATGGGTGTTTTTAGGTATATTTGCGCAGGTTATCATGAAATCTGCTCAACTATGAAACAAAAACTGATAGGTAGAGAACAGGAGATAGAAGCTTTGAACAAATACTATAATTCAGGGCGTTCAGAGTTTATTGCTGTGTATGGTCGCCGACGTGTAGGTAAGACCTTCCTTATACGTAGGAGCGTAGACGACCAGTTTGCGTTCTTCATGACAGGTGTTCATGGGGCTTCGAAAACCGACCAGTTGCTAAACTTCAGCATTGCGTTGCAAAAATATTCGAAAGCGCCCACCATTTGTCTTCATCGCAACTGGCTGCTGGCCTTTCATGCCCTGGCCACGTATCTCGAAACGCTGCCTGAGGGCAATAAGTATGTCTTTATTGATGAGCTGCCGTGGATGGACACGCCACGGTCGGGTTTTATTGCTGCTCTTGAAAATTTCTGGAACAGTTGGGCCGTGTTGCGTAACGACATTAAACTTATTGTTTGCGGTTCGGCAACATCGTGGATGATTAACAACCTCATTCATAATCGCGGAGGACTGCACAACCGACTCACCCACCACATTCAGGTTAACCCCTTTACGCTGCACGAATGTGAGGCTTATTTTGCTGCTTACAACTTTGGTTACAGCCGCAAACAGATAGCCGAATGTTATATGGTGATGGGTGGCATACCTTATTATATGTCGATGCTCGACCGCTCGCTTAGTCTGGCGCAGAACATCGACCAGCTGTTTTTTGCTGACAATGCAGAGCTTGCCAACGAATTTGACGATCTTTATCGCGCCTTGTTCCGTAAGTCGGCCACCCACGTAGCCGTGGTAACAACCCTTGCCACGAAGGGCATAGGCATGACACGCCAAGAGCTTGTTAGTGCCACCGACGTTACTGACAATGGCCTCTTCTCTACTGTTCTTGAAGAGTTGCAGCAATGTGGCTTCATACGTGCATACGAACCTTTCACCAATGGCAAGGCTACTGCCACGCAGCGCCAAAGTCGGGATACGCTGTTCCAACTCATTGACTTCTATACATTATTCTATTTTAAGTTTGTTCGTAACAATCGTTATCGCGACCCACATTTCTGGTCAACATCGCTCAACAGCGCAATGCACAACACATGGGCAGGTCTGTCGTTTGAAATGCTGTGCCTGAGCCATGTTGAAACGATAAAACAGGCGCTCGGAATATCTGGTGTGCAAACCCTTGTGTGCTCATGGCGCAGTGCTGAGATGAGTGGTAACGGGGCACAAATCGACTTGCTGATAGACCGAAAAGATGAAACGGTGAACCTATGCGAAATAAAATTTTGTAATGACGAATACGCCATCGACAACGATTATGAGCAACGCTTGCGTCGTAAGGTAAACACTTTTATGGCCGAAACAAAGACAAACAAGTCGGTTATCCTTACCATGATAACAACATTTGGCATTAAAGAAAACAAGTATAGCGACATGGTGCAAAAGCGGATCGTGCTCAACGATTTGTTCGCCCCCATTTTTGCATAAATATGCAATATTGCCCCCATGTTGCAATACCCATCCTTTTACGGTCTGAAAGCCATGCCTATGCTAATATAAGCTCAAGTATCTATGATGATATTATGAAGCCATATAGCTGTTTCAAAAAAGATTACTATAAACAAAATTATTTTGTTTTTTAGTGCATTGTTGGTGATATTATACAAGTGGGCAATATATGATTGCTTGTATAATAGGCTATATAGTGCAATAATTGGGTAAAGGTAGATGAATATTACAGCAAATAAACAATTGGGGTTTAACAAGAGTGCCTGTTTGATATGGCCTTCAATAAATAATAATGTCGCTCTTGTAACACCACAACCTGGACAAGGAATTTTATACAATAATTTTGAGGGGCAAATGGTTAACTCCATTTGTCCCTCCTTTACAGAGTAGAGCCAAATGCATACAGCGATGTATGCAATGGCTGATATAATACTTATTTTCTTAGTAGAGATAAGCCTGAAGTTTATTATAGTTCACATCTTTTGTTGCACCAGAGATGAGAAACCAGTCAATAATTGTCCAAACGAATAAGCCACCACACGTAAGTAATTTGCCTACACCCATACCCGTTTGTCCGAGGTAGAAACGGTCTATACCATAACCTCCGAGAAATATTGATAGAATTAGTGCTGTTGTAGGGCTTTTAAATTGAATGGTGGATAATGTGCTCCATTTTGTCTCGTCCATATTAAGGAGCGTTTCCCTTACGTATGGGATTTTCTGTTCGGGCAGATATTGCCCGTTCGCCATGATGAACATGTCTACTTTTTGTTGTTCCATAGTGAATGTTTTTTATGTTTTATATTAATAATAAATGTGTTCTGGTGCTTGCGTGCAAAGATAATATTTTTATTTAAAAGTTCTTCATAAGTTCGTCAAAAGTTCGTTATAAGTTCACCATAAGTTCACAGACGTTCCTTCAATGTTCGCTAAGGCTTCATTGTATGTCTTCCAAGAGTTAGATTAAATGTTTAATTCATGGTGAGAAAATGTGTCATTAAATGCAACGATTTGTTCGCCCCCATTTTTGCATAAATATGCAATATTGCCCCCATGTTGCAATACCCATCCTTTTACGGTCTGAAAGCATGGGTTTTACCTCCTAAAACCCTTGGTTTTACAGCCTGAAACCAAGGGTTTCACGACCTGAAACCCATGGTTTCTCATCTGAGGGGTATCACTTTTAAAAACTGTAAGCAATCGGTTTTGTTTTGCTTACAGTTTATTATATTTTTCACATATGTTATGTTAAGAAATTGAAAAACATGCTTTGTATATTTATACACTATTTCTGTATATTTATGCAAAAATGATATTGTTGATGCCTTTGCGTTACGTTGTTGTTGCCTTCCTTTTGTTTGTAAGATACATAAGATTATTGTTGACGTTGGGCGCTTTTCAGTTGTTGTTACCTTACTTTTGTTTGAAAAGTAGAGGGCCAGCTTTTCGCTTCAACCATTTTTAGCATAAAAAATGAAGCATTGTGGATAATAATCAGTATTTTTGCAAATTAAATAAAAACGAAAAAAGACAATGACAGATATCACCGAAGTAAAAGTAATAAATCGTAGTCATCATCCCCTGCCACAGTATGCCACACCGCTGAGCGCGGGCATGGACCTTCGTGCCAACATCGACGCCCCCATCACCCTTCGCCCCCTTGAGCGCCACCTCATACCCACAGGTCTTTTCATTGCCTTGCCTCCGGGTTACGAGGCACAGGTGCGCCCCCGCAGCGGATTGGCCCTGAAGAAGGGCATCACCGTACTTAATTCGCCTGGCACCATTGATGCCGACTATCGTGGCGAGCTGATGGTGCTGCTGGTGAACCTCTCGGCCGACGACTTTGTGGTAAACGATGGCGAGCGCATTGCCCAGATGGTGGTAGCCCGTCATGCCCAGGTGCAGTTTGTGCCTGTAGCCGAGCTCGACGATACCGAGCGTGGCGCTGGTGGCTACGGCCATACTGGCGTAAAATAAAACACATTGTAACCGCGTAAACCCTTTCGCCATGCGAAAAATATTTTTTCATACGGTGGCCCGTCATGCCTCTCTGCTCGTAGCCTTGTTGCTGACGAGCCTTGTTGTTGTGCCTACGCTGGCACAGACCGACACGCTGAGCCATAACGACCGCCGCCGCTATCAGTATTTTTTTCTTGAGGCCCTGCGCCAACAAAACGCTGGCCACGATGCCGCTGCCTTCGATTTGCTGTCGCATTGCCTCGCCATCAACCCCAATGCCGCTGAAGCCTACTATCTTAAGGCCATGTTTTATTCAGAGATTGACAATAACGACCTCGCCCTGAAGAACCTTGAGCGTGCCGCTGCCCTCAGTCCTGGCAACGATATGTATCAAGAGCGGGTGGCACAATATTATCTTGGCACCAACAATTATCAGCGCGCCATCGATGCTTACGAGCGCCTCTACAGTCATCACCCCGACCGCAGCGACGTGCTCAGCGTGCTGGTGTATCTGTATGGCAACCAGAAAAATGTTCGCGAGGTGCTGCGCTGTCTCAACCGCATGGAGGAGATTGACGGCCCCAGCGACGACATCACACTGAGCAAGATGCAAGCCTACGAGCAACGTGGCGACAGCAAAATGGCGTATAAAACGCTGAAGCAGTTGGCCGACAGCCACCCCAGTGATGTGAATTATCAAATCATGCTGGGCAACTGGCTCATGCAGAACAAGCGCAAAGACGAGGCTTTTAAGTTGTTTACCAAGGCCGTTGACGACGACCCCGATAACGAGTATGCCTTAGGTTCGCTATACGATTATTATCACGATGCGGGCAACGACTCGCTGGCGCAGCAACTTCGCGACCGCATGTTGCTCAGCACCAAGACCAGTGCCCAAACTAAGGCTACCATGTTGCGCCAAGTGATAAAAGACAGCGAGCAGAACGGTGGCGACAGCATACCCGTGCTCACCCTCTTCGACAAGGTGATAAAGGCCGACCCCAAAGATGTAGGCGTGGCCATGGTGAAAGCCACCTATATGGATTTGAAGAAGATGCCTGCCGAACAGGTAGACACGGTGCTGCTACAGGTGCTGCACGTAGCCCCCGACAATGCTGCGGCACGTGTGCAACTGATACAGTCGTTATGGAAGCGCCAGCGCTGGGACGACATTGTAAAGCTGAGCAGCGAGGCCGTGCAGTATAACCCCGACGAGATGATGTTCTACTACTTTCTCGGCATGGCCCACTATCAGAAAAACGACAACGACGCGGCCCTCGACGCCTTTCGTCGTGGCGTGAGCGAGATAAACGACCAGAGCGACCACGATATGGTGTCAGACTTCTACGGCCTGATGGGCGATATCTTGCACCAGAAGGGTGACAACAAGGGCGCCTATGCCGCCTACGACAAGTGTTTAGAGTGGAAGGCCGACAACATTGCTTGCTTGAACAATTATGCCTACTATCTTAGCGTAGACAACCGCGACCTGTCTAAGGCCGAGGGCATGAGCTACAAAACGGTGAAGGCTGAGCCCAACAACGCCACCTACCTTGACACCTACGCCTGGATATTGTTTCAGCAACAACGTTATGCCGAGGCCAAGACCTACATTGATATGGCCATTAAAAACGATACCGACACGGTGGCAAGTCCCACCATCATTGAGCACGCGGGCGACATCTATATCATGTTAGGCCATGCCGATGAGGCTGTGCAATACTGGCAGAAAGCTATCGAGCGTGGTGGCGATAAGGCGCTCATAGGTAAGAAGATACGCCTGAAAAAGTATGTAACAAAATAAACACACAACAATAATAATGACACTGAAAACAATGAAGAGATACGTATATACATTCTTTTGCATGGCCACACTGTCGCTGGCCATAGCATCGTGTGCCTCAAAAAAGGCGGCCGTAGGCGAGGGGGCAAGCAGCCATCATGCCACCAACGCTGAGCAGTATGCCAAAGAACATTTTGCTGCCAAGGTGTTCGACAATCAGGTTTACGCGCAAAACATTGTGGGTAACATGAGTTTCAACCTCAAAATGGGCAGCAAAGACATCACGGTGCCGGGCTCGGTGCACATGCGTAAAGATAAGGTTATACGCCTGCAACTGTTCATCCCGCTGTTAGGCACCGAGGTGGGTCGACTTGAGTTTACACCCTCGTATGTGCTGGTGGTCGACCGTCTGCATAAAGAATATATCAAGGCCGACTATAACCAGGTCGACTTTCTTCAGCGTAACGGCATCACCTTCTATAGCCTACAGGCGCTGTTCTGGAACCAACTGTTCATGCCTGGCAAGCAAGAGGTGAAGAACGCTGATTTGAAACATTTCGTCGTGTCTGACGTTGAGGCGTCGCAGCGCGCGCTGTCATTGGCCAATGGCAATATGACCTTTCAGTGGAAGGCCGACGATGCCACAGGCCGTATCGCCTCGGCACTGGTGAGCTATAAGAGCGCTCAGCACGGACAGTCGGACCTCAACTGGAAGTATGGCGCCTTTAAAACGGTGGGCGTGAAGCAGTTTCCTGCTCAGCAAAGTTTTACCTTTACCACCACGGCCACCAAGAACAAGCAAACCATGCAGGTGAACATTAAGATGAGCGAGGTGAAAACCACCGATAAGTGGGACACCGAAACCACGCTGAGCAGTAAATATAAAAAGGTGGAGGCCGAGGATGTGCTGGGCCGACTGCTGCAGATGTAGGCCACAACGCACTATATAATAAGGTGTGCCTTACGGCTTAAACTGATAAACCACACCTCTTAACGGACGAAAGATACCGACAAAAATGAAACGATTATTCATACTTTCACTCATGGCGCTCACGGTGCTGGTGCTGCCTGCGCAGCAAAAACGCACGGGCACAAAGGCTAAAACCACGGCCCAGACGCGCAAGACAACTACCGCGCGCAAGACTTCGCGCACCAAGACCACGTCTAAGAAGGCGCCAGCCAAGAAAACAACCCGAAAGAAGTCCACAACCAAGAAGGAGACGTATAGCAATGCCTCGATACGTGGACTTCAGAAGGAGCGCTCGCAAATTCAGCAAAAAATTAAGCAACAAGAGAAGGCGTTGCGTGCTAACCAGGCCGACGTGAAGAAGCGCTTGCAAAACCTCATGGTGATAAACACTGAGATAGGGCAGCGACAGAAAAATATCGACAACATACAGAAAGATATTACCCATATTGAGGGCAATATGGATATCTTGAAGGCGCAACTCGAAACGCTTGAGAAACAACTGGCTGAGCGTAAGGCTCGCTATATCAAGTCGATGAGTTTTGTTACGCGTCAGCATACGTTTCAAGACCGCCTGATGTTTATCCTCTCGGCTCACGACTTCTCGCAGATGTATCGCCGCATGCGTTTTGTGCGCGAGTATGCTGCCTATCAGCGTGTGCAAGGCGAGGCAGTGAAAGCTAAACAGGCTCAGGTAGACGAGAAACACCGCCAACTGGAGACCGTGCATGGCCATAAGAGCAACCTTTTGGTGAAGGGTGAGCAGGAGCGTAAGGCGCTGGAGGGCCAGCAAACCGAGCAGAAAAATGTGGTGGCATCGTTGCAGAAACAGCAGAAAACCATTCAGCAGGTCATTGCTCAACAGCGAAAAAAGGATGAGCAACTGAACGCCGAGATTGACCGCCAAATAGCTATCGAGGTAGAGAAGGCGCGAAAGCGTGCGGCCGAAGAGGCGCGTAAGAAGGCACAGGCCGAGGCCGCTCGTAGACGTGCTGAAGAGTTGGCACGTAAGAAGGCGCAAGCCGAGGCCGAGGCACGAGAGAACGCTCGACGCATAGCCGAGGCAAAGGCGCGCGAGCAGCGCTTGAAAGAGGCGGCCGAACAGGCCAGCGCCAAGCAGCGTGCTCGCGCTGAACAGGCGGCACGTGAGGCCGAGGCCGACCGCGAGGCTGCCGAGCGTAAGGCCGAGGCCGATGCTCGACGCAACAAGAAAGAGATTGAGAGTGTGCGCGAAGATGTGCAAGAAATGTCGACGATGACGTCGGTAGACCGCAAACTGAGTGGCAGCTTTGAGGCCAACCGTGGTCGTCTGCCCATGCCTATCACGGGCAGCTATCGTGTGGTAAGCCACTTCGGACAATATAATGTAGAGGGCTTGAAGGGCGTGAAGCTCGACAATAAGGGCATCAATATTCTGGGTCAGCCTGGTGCGCGCGCTCGCAGCATTTACGATGGCGAGGTGAGCGCTGTGTTTGGCTTCAGTGGCTCAATGGTAGTAATGGTGCGCCACGGCTCGTATATCTCGGTATATTGCAACCTGTCGTCGGTAAGCGTGAGCCGAGGACAAAAGGTATCTACACGCCAAGCCTTAGGCACCGTAGGCCGCGACAACATCCTACAGTTCCAGCTTCGCCACAACATGGCCAAGCTTAATCCTGAAAGCTGGATTGGAAGGTAACAGAGAATAAACGAAGCGTCCTCGAAGAGGGTGAACATCATTTCATTAGCTTTTGCTTAGTGTGTTCGCCCTCTTCGAGGACGCTTCGTTTGTGTTTGGTGGGCCGCAGGTTCTTTCACTTCGTTCAGTCACCAGCGGTTATGAACATTCGCCGCCTTTGGCGACGGCTGCCACAATGTTGGACGCGGCGACGTTTACCGATTATATAGCTTGTGATAATAGATATCTCTTCGTACATTTTTTCTCTTTATTGCACATAAAACCGATAATATGTCAATAAAATTAAGATTTGTGTAATATTTTATTGCAAAATTGTTCGTATTTCAAACACTTTTATTATTTTTGCAACCAAATATGTTATAAACTATCATTTCGCTGTCTTGCTTTATGCAATCCTCAACAAGGCGGCCTTTGCGTTCAAAGTATCACCCGAGGGTTGTTAAGAGAGATACATGAGAAAATATTTACTATTAGCTTTGGCTTTTGTGGGCTTCGCTGCCCAATCACAAGCACAGGAACCCGTAACGTTTAAAGAGGCTCCGTTTACGTACAAACAAATTGGTACCAACACGGTAGAGGTGTCTCAGGTAGACAAGGCTTATGCTTCGGGTACGCCCGTTGCCGACTATGTGGTGCCCGCCACTGTTGAGAACGGTGGTGTGACCTACACCGTAACCGCCATTGGCGAAGCTGCTTTTAAATGGAAAGCGGCTTCGAGCATCACACTGCCCGAAACCATTGACACCATTCGTGCCAATGCCTTCAATACGTTTGATGTGGAGGCGATAACACTGCCCAGCAAGGTGCGCTACATTGGCGACT
>CAKQFW010000011.1 GCA_934230965.1 uncultured Prevotella sp. | reverse complement strand
GAAATAGCCATCCAGCCATTGACACTCTCTGGCGACTGCGGTGGTGCATCGGTTAATTTCACAATTAACGATGATGGCCAAAGCATGAGCGCAACCATTGCCAAGGGTGGTCGTATGCGCATATATCCGCAGATACCAGCCGTAAAAGGCATAAAAACCTTTGGCTCATGGAAACGTGAGGTGTATGTTGATCCTGAAACAGGCGACTTCTTGTATCGTAAGAACGGAGAAGGTGAGCCTAATAAGGATTATGTATGGAAGGCAGGAACGAAGATAACAATCAACTTCGTTACGATGAAATCGGTAATAGAAGAGCCTTAACCGAAGGCCATTCTGCCCTCTATGATATAAGACGTTTCTTTCTATTATAATAGATTATAACCTCTATCATATCGCAGAAGCAATCTCTATCCAATAAACGGGTCGGGTATATTACTCAGATATGCGTTTAAAGGATAGAGATGCTTCATCAAACTATAACTATTGATTTACAAATTTATCTTAAAAAGAGGAATTATGAAAACAATTATTACTACTCTTTGCTTCCTAAGTATGGGTGCCATTGGCGCAAGTGCACAAACCGAAGTGCCCCAGATTCCGCTCTTACCAGGTTGGAGCAATTTGCCTGGCGATGAGTTTGAGGGCACAGAAGTAGACAAATCTATTTGGGGCCTTTACGGTGATCGTAACCGTAACTATTATTATGAAACCTTTGGTAATAATACTAGTCAGGGTATGGCCCAAACTTATCGTGATAACATGGTAACAGTAAACGATGGTATTCTGACCGTTCGTGCTACACGCGATGCCATTGAAACAGGTCTTCGTAACCCTGGTTATACTGATCCTACTGTCGATTATAGCGTTATTCCGCGTTATCCACTCAAACCCCAACATGATTATACAAAGATAGGATGGTGGTCGGGCGCCTTGTCAAGTAGAGATGTCGACAAATATTATCCTCTTTATTCGCGTATCGAGGTAAAGGCAAAAATACCATACGAAATAGGTGTATGGATGGCTTTATGGCTACGTCATCGTAATGGTGGCGCAAGCACTTTTGAGATTGACCTTGAAGAGTTTTTCGTACATGACGACGATGCCAATATTACGAACAGTTGGGAGGGACATACCTACGAGTTTAAGGGTAAGAAAACTATTCATCAATCGGTGCATGGCCTCACGCGCTACAAGGATAGTGACAATAATATTAAAGTGAAAAATACCTATAATCTGAACCCGTTCTCTGAGCGCGTAAGAGAAATTTCGTTCGATCCCTCTGCCGATTATCATGTGTATGGTGCACAGATTGATCCGCTGCCAGGCGACTCGGCCACTCATTTTGCTGTTAGCTTCTTGTTAGATGGCAGAGTGCGTTCAGTGTTCTCTACGAAAGAGCATAAGATTGAAGGCACCTCAATATATAAATACAACGAGATGCTGAAAGACGAATACATTAAGGGCGACATTGATCATATCTGGGATGTAGCAATAACAGGTGGTATTGGTGGCAAACCCGACGGAAATGGTGGCGGCATTTTATATCCCGAGTTAGATCCTCAATATGGTGGCGATTTGAACAAGGTGCCTCGCAATTATGAAATGAATATTGATTGGCTACGTGTTTACAAACGTGCCAGCCAGCCACTATGGTTAGGTTCGGTGCCTGTAAGTTGGGATTGGAAAGCTGAAACAGCAGAAGTAACCATTCCGGCAGAACGCTTTGCTGATTTGAGAATGGGCGATCAGCTGGTGATGGATTTTGACCCCCTTAGCGTGTCTGAATATCGCAATCCTGGAAAACCCGCACTTGATATCTATAATGCTGCTGGAACCGCTATCACAACGGTGAAACCCGAGATAACGCAAAACGATGCGCAGGTAACATTTGTTATTGACAACGAAACCTTGCTTAACGAACTGAAAACAAATGGTTGTGTAGTGAAAGGTAAAAATATACGTTTGTTCTCTGTTTGCCGTTATTCAGCAGCCAATACCAAATGGGCTGGCTTTAAACAGATTAAGTGGGGTGAGTCGCTTATCCCGGCAGTACAATTTAGCAACCTTACCGAGGGACAGAAATTGGAACTCACGGTTAGAGATGTATCGAAAGGCTCAAAGGTGTATTTGCGCCTGTTTGCTGATCCCGCACCAGATAAGCACGACCGTCCCAACCTTTCTTCAGATAAGAAGTACGGGCATATCGTAAACTTGGATGAAGGTGTTGAAGAAAAAACATACACTGTAGAGTTGAGCGCCAAGGGCATTCAAGAGTTGAAAGAATATGGCTTGGCCGTAACAGGTAATGGATATTACTTGCGCAGTGTGCGTATTTTGGGCGAAGAGAAAGAACCCACTGCTATCAATTCGGTAGTTTCTCATCAAACCCATAACAACGCTGTTTACTCGTTAACAGGTATAAAGGTGGCTAATAGCTTTAAAGAAGGCACATTGGCTCCTGGTATCTACCTGGTAGGAGGACGTAAAATAGTAGTTAAATAAACGTATAATATAAAGTGTATATCCTCCAGTATTTTTTATGTTTTACATGTTAGGAATATGGAGGATATACTTAAAAAAATAATAAGCCACTATCGTTATGCATTATCTTAATTGTTTGTTTTGATATGATGGCGCATGTGTGCGAATGGTTAGAAAACGATATTAGAAAAGTAATTCTCTTATTAATAACTCATAAGAACCTCAATTTATAATGAAAACTTTTGCCCAACCTTTCTTTAAACATACATTCACGTTCATGGTGATAATGTTATGTTTCTTCTCTTTACAAGGTTATGCTTTCGAACGCTGTTTGTGGGATGAAGGCTGGCGTTTTGCTTTACATAAAGGCAATTCGCCCCATCAAAAGTCGTTTGATGATAGCGGCTGGCGCTTATTAAATTTACCACATGACTGGGCGATAGAAGACGACTTCTATGCTCAAAATCCATCTGGCGCAACGGGTGGAGCCTTGCCTGGTGGCATAGGTTGGTACAGAAAACATTTAACGTTACACGATAACGATGCCACATCTCGTTATGTTCTTCACTTTGACGGAGCATATATGAACACATCGTTGTATGTAAATGGAAAACTTGTAGGAACACGTCCCTACGGATTCATTAGCTTTAGTTTTGACCTTACTCCCTATTTGAACAAACAGGGCGATAATGTTGTGGCCGTAAAGGTAGACAACTCTGAACAACCCAATAGCCGCTGGTATACTGGGTGTGGCATTTATCGACATGTATATCTGATGAAGTCGACAGATATTCGTGTAGCTCAATGGGGTGTGCAAGCCATTCCTGAAGTAAAGAAAGGTGTGGCGAAGCTTACTCTTAATACACAGATTGAAAACCCAAGCGGACGTAATCGTAAGGTTACAGTGCGCCAAAAACTATGGAATAAGGCTCATCAATTAGTGGCTCAAACCACGAAAACTTTAAATGTTGAGGCTTCAGGCGCCACCGTTACCCAACAAATGCGTGCGCAAAAGCCGCAATTGTGGTCGTTGGCCTCGCCCTATCTCTATACGGTAACAACCGAAATTGTGGAAAATGGTCGTGTGTTAGATACTGAAACCACTACCATAGGCTTTAGAACTATAGCATTTGATGTTGAAAAGGGCTTCTTCTTAAATGGTGAAAATATTAAGCTTAATGGCGTTTGCTTGCATGGCGATTTAGGTTGTTTAGGCGCTGCTGTTAATGAAGATGCGCTTCATCGTCAGCTTATCATGATGAAAGAGATGGGTGCCAATGCTATTAGATGTTCGCATAACCCTCCCGCTCCCGAACTGTTAGACCTTTGCGATAGTATGGGCTTTGTTGTTGTTGACGAATCGTTTGATAGCTGGCTGCAAGGAAAAACTCCTTACGACTATTCGTTGCATTTTAAGTCGTGGTATGAACGCGATTTGCGCGATATGGTTTTGCGCGACCGTAACCACCCCTCTATCATTCTTTGGAGCATCGGAAACGAGGTGCTTGAGCAGTGGAATAAGGTAGATAACTCGGGCATGGCACTTGAAGATGTTAACATCTTGCTTAACAATAGCCGCGAAAAGAGTGCACTGTCGAATGATACTACCCTCAATGTGAAGTCGAAACTTACTCAGGTGTTGGCTGCTATCGTGCGTCGTTATGATCCCACCCGCCTTGTTACGGCAGGATGCAACGAGGTGTCGCCCGATAACAACTTGTTTAAAAGTGGCGCTTTAGATGTTATAGGCTTTAACTATCACCAACAAAAGGTGAAAGATGTGCCGAAGAATTTTCCTGGAAAGCCGTTCTTAATGACTGAAACGGTGTCGGCATTGCAAACGCGTGGCTATTATAGAATGCCGAGCGACTCGCTTTATCGCATGCCAGGACGCAAACGTCCGTTTACCGATCCTACATTCCTTTGTTCGGCATACGACAACTCGTGCGCATATTGGGGCTCAACTCATGAAACCACTTGGGATGTAGTGAAGCACACGCCCTATTGTGCAGGACAGTTTATTTGGACAGGTTTCGACTATATAGGCGAGCCCACACCTTTTAATTTCCCCGCACGCAGTAGCTATTTCGGACTGGTAGATTTGGCTGGCTTCCCCAAAGATTCTTACTATATGTATCAGAGCGAGTGGACCACGACGCCTGTGTTACACGTCTTTCCACACTGGAATTGGATTAAAGGACAAACCATTGATTTATGGTGCTATTATAATCAGGCCGATGAGGTTGAACTGTATGTGAATGGTAAGTCGCAAGGTGTGCGCAAAAAACGCGACGACCACGAATATCATGTGGCATGGCGAGTGACATATGAACCCGGAGAGGTACGCGTGGTAGCCAGAAAAAACGGACAGATTATAGCCGAGAAGACACAGAAAACGGCTGGCGCCCCGCATCATATACGTTTAACCCCCGATAAGCAAGTGATAAAGGCCGATGGCCGCAGCTTGTCGTTTGTTGCTGTTGAGGTAGTAGACGAGAAGGGAAACTTGTGTCCCTGGGCTGAAAACAATATCTTTTTCTCTTTAACGGGCGACGCAACAATAGCTGGTGTTGATAATGGTAGCCCCTTCTCAATGGAGCGTTTCAAGGCTCATGAGCGTCATGCCTTCTTTGGTAAGTGCTTGGTGGTGATACAGTCGGGTAAAACGCCTGCTACTATTTCGCTTACGGCAAAGGGCGTAGATTTAGAGTCGCAAACCATTGAAATAAAATCGAAGTGAAATCAATCATCATTATATGAAACGCAGTATCATATTGGTAGTTTGTGCTATGAGCTGGCTTTTTGTAGCCAATACACACGCAGCCATCTCTCAACAGCCCCAAAAGCGGGTGCATAATAAGATTGATGCATCTGAAGATAAAGAGACGGTTTTTGTTACCTCTCTTATGCAAAAGATGACATTGGCAGAAAAAATAGGTCAGCTGTCGCAATATGTGGGTGGCGAACTGTTAACCGGACCTCAAAGCGATGCACTATCCGACTCGCTTTTTGTGCATGGTATGGTGGGTTCTATCCTCAATGTGGGTGGCGTTGAAAAACTGCGAAAATTGCAGGAAAAGAACATGCAATTATCGCGGTTGAAGATACCTATATTGTTCGCTTTCGATGTTATTCATGGCTATAAAACAATATTTCCTACACCTTTGGCAGAATCGTGTTCATGGGACTTAAATCTTATGTACGAAACGGCTAAAGCAGCGGCTGTTGAGGCGTCGGCTTCAGGCATACACTGGACCTTTGCTCCGATGGTAGACATTGCTCGTGACCCTCGCTGGGGAAGAATCGTTGAGGGTGCTGGCGAAGATACTTATTTGGCATGCAAAATAGCCGATGCCCGCGTGCGAGGCTTTCAATGGAACCTTGGCGCCCCCAATTCGGTCTATGCTTGCGCAAAGCATTTTGTGGCGTATGGCGCACCGCAAGCTGGTCGCGATTATGCTCCTGTCGACCTCTCATTATCAACCTTAGCCGAGGTGTATCTGCCTCCGTTTAAGGCATGTGTTGATGCTGGAGTAAAAACATTTATGTCGGCTTTTAACAGTGTTAATGGTGTACCAGCAACAGGTAATCGCTGGCTGATGACCGATGTTTTGCGCAATAAATGGCAGTTTAATGGTTTTGTGGTAAGCGACTGGAATGCTGTTCAAGAACTGAAGGCACATGGTGTGGCCGAAACTGATAAAGATGCAGCGCTCTTGGCTTTTAATGCTGGTGTAGATATGAACATGACCGATGGCCTGTATAATCGTTGTTTAGAAGAGGCGGTGCAAAAAGGCCAAGTTGACATGCAAACCATTGATGCTGCGGTAGAACGAATATTGCGAGCTAAATATGCACTGGGCCTTTTCGATAATCCTTATCGTTTTCTTGATGCCAAGCGCGAACGTCGTGAGGTGCGGTCAGCAAACATTACAGCATTGGCCAGAAAGGCAGCGTCGTCGTCAATGGTGTTGTTGAAGAACGACCATAATATGCTTCCTTTGTCAAAGCAAACAAAGCGCATTGCGCTCATTGGCCCATTGGCTAATAACCGTTCTGAGGTAATGGGCTCGTGGAAGGCTCGTGGCGAAGAAAAAGATGTGGTTACTGTGCTCGAGGGCATTAAGAACAAACTGGGCAATAATGTTACCGTTACTTATGTTCAAGGGTGCGACTTTTTAAAACCTTCAACGCAAGAGTTTTCGGCAGCCTTTGAAGCTGCACAGCAAAGCGATGTGGTGATAGCTGTTGTTGGTGAGAAAGCCTTGATGAGTGGCGAGTCGCGTAGTAGGGCCATTCTTCGTTTGCCAGGACAGCAAGAAACGCTACTTGATACGCTGCAAAAAGCGGGTAAACCGCTGGTTGTTGTGCTGATGAATGGCCGACCGTTGTGCTTAGAAAAGATCGATAAACAAGCCGACGCCTTGCTTGAAGCGTGGTTCCCTGGCACGCAGTGTGGAAATGCTGTGGCCGACATCCTTTTCGGCGATGTCACTCCTTCGGCTAAACTTACCGCCTCTTTCCCGCTTACTGAGGGGCAAATACCCAATTATTATAACTATAAACGCTCTGGCCGACCTGGCGATATGCCATACAGTTCAACGGTGCGCCATATTGATGTGCCCAACAAAAACCTTTATCCCTTTGGCTATGGTTTAAGTTACACTTCGTTTGCGTATGGCAAGATGCAATGTGCATCGCAGTTTGATGCTGATGGCGTGCTGCAAGTTGCGGTAGATGTAACTAACAAGGGCAATGTAGATGGCGAAGAAATTGTGCAACTATATGTAGCCGATAAGGTGGCATCAATGGTGCGCCCCGTAAAAGAGTTGAAGGGTTTTAAAAAGGTATTCATTCCCAAAGGCAATACAAAGCATGTAGAGTTTACGCTACACGCCCGCGACTTAGGTTTCTGGGACAACAATATGCAATATATTGTTGAACCAGGCACCTTTACAGTAATGGTAGGCGCTAATAGTGAAGACCTACAGCAGCAAGATGTTGTATGGAATGGAAAAGAAAAGCAATAAACGTTAAAAGGAAAGTGGTTTATTAACGAACACTGTAAACAAATAAACATTAAATGAGATGAAACAAATATTAATGGGGCTCATGTTGCTCTTTTCTGTATCGGCTCTAGGCATACAGATAAAGCATGGCCCATGGATTAGCGACATGGATAGCACAAGCGTTACTATTTTGTGGGTTACTGATCAGCCAGGATTGTCGTGGGTAGAAATAGCACCCGATTCGGCCGACCATTTCTATGGAAAGGCCCGCCCACGGTATTATGATGTGCTTAATGGGCGAAAAATGCTTAAAGATAGCGTGCACAGAGTGCGTATTGAGGGCTTAAAGCCTAATACTAAATATCGCTATCGAGTATTTACGCAGAAGGTGGTCGACTGGCGTTACGACGATTGGGTAACCTTTGGTAGCACTGCTTGTACTGATGTGTGGCGTGGCAAACCGCACGAATTTACTACTTTCGCATCTGAAACCCAAGAGATAACGTTTTTGGTGATGAACGATATTCATGAGCGTGCCGCGTTTATGAAAGACTTGTGTAAAAATGTCGACTTTAATAAAATTGACTTCGTCTTGCTCAATGGCGATATGTCGAACCGATTGAATAGTCAGAAGCACATGATGGAGGCTTATTTAGATACGTGTGTACACATGTTTGCAACGCATACGCCGCTGTTCTTCAATCGTGGCAATCATGAGCTTCGTGGCCCGTTTGCTGATTATTTATACCGTTATTTCCCTACAAATAATGGTAAATATTATCGTTTACAGCATGTGGCTGGCGTCGACTTCTTGTTTGTTGATTCGGGTGAGGATAAACCTGACGAAGATATTGAATATAGTGGTATCGTGGCTTTTGACCAGTATCGTGTGAAACAGGCGCAATGGTTACGAAGCCTTCGTAAAGAACAAAAGGTGGGTAAGCATCCTTTGGTGGTTTTCTGTCACATGCCGCCAACATTAGAAAACTGGCATGGCCCATATCACCTACAAGAAACATTGGTGCCCGAATTAAACAAACTAAATGTTTCAGTAATGATTTCAGGACATCTTCATGCCGATGGCTATCAACAACCTAATGAGGTAATTAATTTCCCCAACTTGGTGAACAGCAACAATACTTATCTTCTTTGCCATATTAAAAACGGTAAGATGGATGTGAAGAGTGTAGATGTTAACGGAAAAGTGAAAAAGCAATTCACGTTTCCATTAAAATAAAAATTCCGTAGTGAAAAGTGCCAGTCAGGTTGCTCGGAGCTGAGTAACTTGGCTGGCTTTTTTGTATGTAAAAAAGCATAACAGCGTTTTGCATATTTATGCAAAATGAGATGGCGTTGTGAATGGCTGGGAATTACGGTCTGAAAGCATGGGTTTTAGGTTGTAAAACCAAGGGTTTTAGACGGTGAAACCATGGGTTTCAGGACGTGAAACCAAGGGTTTTGCATACGAGAGGTATCAACTTTGAAAAGTGAAAGAAAAGAGTTGCTAATTAGTTTCAACTTGAAACATAATTAACAACTCTTTAATTAATTTTTGTAAAGACGGTTTTGTATATTTATGCAAAACCGACTGTATAAATATTCATTTCGGTTTATCTTCTTGCCTTCACGCTCATGTTGCGACCATCGCTGGTGGTTACGCTGATGATGTAAAGGCCGGGCTGCAGGGCGGTGCTCAGCACGGTGTGGGGCTGGGCGGTGGTGGCCGAGGCTACCTTTGCACCTGATATGCTGTGAACGCAGATGGTGGCGGTTTGACCAGCGGCCAGGGCTACGTTGGCGTGTATGCGACCAGCGGCATCGATGTGTGCCTGTAGGTCGTTGTTTGCCTTGTTGCCCATGATGCTTTGTATGCCACTGGCTGACCCATCGGGTGCAATGTTCAAGCCTACAATCTCGGTGGGATAACCGTTATAGCGCACGGTACCCAGCAGCTGTGCCTTGCCCGTGGTGGTATCAATCTGGAAGAGCTTGCCAGCGGTGTAGTGGCCGTTTTGTACCCAGAACAGGCGGCCCGACTTGCGGTCGAAGGTCATCGAGTGGAGGGGTAGCACATCGTCAATGCCCAGGTCGCCAACCAGTGTTGATGCTCCTGTGGTCTTGTCGATGGTGTACAGCTTATAGTCGTTGGCAATGGCGTAGAGCTTGCCCTCGGGGCTGCATGCCAGTGTTGAGAAGGCGTGGTCGGTATTGGCTACCCAGTCGTTATCGCCATTCTTCAGGTTCACGATGCTTATCGACTGCTGGTTGTCGTACACGCTGAGCGAATACATGGTGTTGGTGGTGTAGTCGTAGGTCATGTCAAACACAAGGTCCATGGCGCTGGCGCTGAAGGTGGGCGACCATGATGTAGTGTTGAGCGCTACAAACTGCTGGGGCACGTATACGTTGTTGCCTGTGAAGCCATACAGCTTGTCGCCTACATACTCGCCAGCCTGTAACAGGTTGCCATTGGGGCGCACCTCGGTTACGAAGGTAGCCTCTTCAGGCACATTGGCATGGAAGTCGATAAGACCCACATAGTCGTATGCATCCCAACGGAAGCCCTGCAGGTTTACATCGGTGTAGTTGGGCAGATAGGTTGATGCGGTATCGTCGGCCAATATTACGTCGCCCTCAAGCTTGGTGTAAGCTTTGATGGTGTAGTAGGTTTCGGGCTTCAGTGTTATGGTGCCCACGGTAAAGTCGGCACCTTCGCCCTTCACCAGGTTGCCTTTGTAGGTGGCATTGAGGCTTTGTCCGTCAGACAGTTCTACCACTACGGGCACGCTGGTAGCGGGTTTCTCACCATAGTTGTGCAGACGCACTTTCACCTCTACGGCGTCTTGCAGGTTCTTGCTCTTTACGGGCGAGATGATGCTCTCAACGCCAGTGTCGATATCGGCCTTACGCTCAATGGCGCCTGATACGGCTGCCAGTGAGGTTTTGTTGCCAGCATATACAGCCGCTACCTTATAATGATAGGTGGCGGGGTGTGTGGCATCCCATTGGGAGTCGTTGTAGGTGTTGCCCTCTACGCCCTCTTTCAGCAGCACGTCGTGTGCTCCTTCGGCCTTTTCGGTGCGGTATATATTATAGGTGGGCGCCTGAAGTGTGGCTACAGGTGTGCCATACTCGCCATTGCTGCCTGGTATAGAGCAGTAGGCCGAGAGGTTCCAAGCATAGTAACCATCGTAGGTGTAGGCGCTGTAGTCGCTCCATTTTAGGTCGTTCTTGCCTTTCACTCGCGAGTAGCTGGGACCTTGTCCTACACAATTGTTATCAACGGCCTCCATACAGTGTACGCCTACCATATAGTTTTCGTCGGCACGCAGCTCAACAGGGTTGGGGAAGCTGACGGTTACCCATCCTTCTTTACCCTCGGGCACGTTTATTACTACCGAGTCGGCTACCTCATGTTCAGCACGTGTGCCACGCCATATCATGGCTGTATATTTTGTGCCGTTGCCGTTGAGGTAGGCGCGCAAGCGTGTTATGCTCATGCCCACCATGCACGAGTCTTTCAGGTCTTGTGCGGTGTAGGCGTGTGCTACATAGTAGTCGGTTTGCGAGTAGTCGCCACCCAGATTGTCGTTGATTTCTGATTTGCCCCAGCGACTCCACTGCACCTTGCCTGTGCGTGTTTCGGGTTTGCCCCATGTTAGGTTTACGCTCTTGCCATCGGCCGCTGTTGCTGCCTCTACGGTGTGGGGCGCGATGGGGCTGCGGGGTAGGGTGATGTCGAGGTTGGTGATGTCGGTGGTGGTGTTGAAGGTTTGCTCAACGCTGTCGAACAAAGGTGATGAGAAAGTGATAACGTAGTCGGAGGCCGAGTAGGCTTGCAGTGCGAAGCTACCATCGGCGGCTGTTGTGGCGGTGGTTTGCTCGCCGTTCAGCGTCAGTGTGGCCTTAACGCCAGCTGTGGCGCCCACGCCTTCAAGTTTTACCTGTCCTTTCACGTTTACCTTGGCCAGTTCGCTCATGGCGATGGTGGGCTTCAAGGTTTCGTTTGCTTTCACCTGTATGGTGAGATTGTGGGTCTGATATTTAGGAGCCGAAACCACCAATTGCTCTTCGCCTGCCTTCACTACGTAGAAGCGGAAGCTGCCATCAGTGGCTGTGGTGGTGCTGAGGTTTTGTGCGGGTATGCTTACGTTGGCACCCGCGAGGGCTTTTCCACCGTTGGTGGTCACCTTGCCTTCTACGCAACCTGCGTTGTCGGCGGCCATAATCAGTCGCATAGAGGGCAGCGCTTCGGTCAGGGTTCCGTTGCTCGGACGTAGGGTTTCGGTGTCGACAGTTTCGCCATAGATTGAAAGGGTGCGAGTGCGGTCGGCCTTGCCTGTCTTAGCTTGCACGAAGAAGCGGTCGAAATATCCGCCCATGCCCTTTTCGGCTTCCATCACTACCAGCACCACAAGGTTTTTGCCGTTCTTGCCTGTGTAGGTGAAGGGTGTGGTGAAGGGTATGTTGATGTCGTTTTGTCCGCCCTTCATGGTAATAGAACCACTATAAACAGCGGTGAGCATAGAGGCTGGAAGCCATCCCAACGAGAGATCTTCGTCATCGGTCTCGCCCATATACACTTTAATGTTCTTTGTCATTGAAGTGGCTACCGAGAAGCTGTTCTTGAACACCAGCCCTTGCATCTTGCCCACAGCCTGATACAGGTCGGCGGGGTAGATAATCATCTCGGTGGCGGTGCTGCTGTTGCGTGTGTCGAAAGGCAGGGCTATGTTGCTATTCGCAACGTTGGCGTTGGGGGCTACGTTGATGTCTTTATATTCGGCTCCAAAGTGAACTACCTCTCCGCTCAGCTCTTCTTTGCCTTCGCCAGCAGCGTTTACGGGTATCACGACATACGATGCAACGGTGCCCGATGCGGCCACATCGACATAGGTTGTGGTGGCCACGTTTTCGGCAATGAGGGTGCGAACCTCGTCTACCACACGGTATATCTTATAGCTGAGGCCGTCGGCTTTAAGGTAGCCCATATTGGCACCAGTGGTGGGGGCTGTCCATGACAGGTGGTTTTGTCCGTCGATAACGGTTACGGTTAAATCTTTAATTACGTCTGGAACATCCAGGCCTACAAACACGTTTGTTGACACAGGCAGCGAGCGGCCCTCATCGGTCTTGGCCACTACGGCATAGCTGTGCTTGCCGTTGCTTACTGATGTGTCGGTGTATTGTGAGGTGGAGCCTGGTGCTACGCCATCGGTCAGGGTGGCTATCAGTTCGCCATCGCGGTATATCTCGGCTTGTACGGCGCTCAGTTTTCCTTTGTTACCATTGGTCGATGGGTTGGTCCACGACAGGGTGGTGGTTAGGGCGCCCTCGGCACCAGCTTCAACCTTTAGGGTAGAGGGCTTCATGGGGCCAAGGCCATTGGTAACCTTTACGTCGTCAATGCCTAAGGCGTAGGTGTTTACGCCCTGATGACGGATGGCTATGTAGATGGTTTTGCCCACATAGTCGGCCAGCGACATGTCGCGTGCGTGCAGCGAAACATCGTCGTAGCCGTTTTCAAGGCGCTCAGAGAAGAGCTCTTTCTTGAAGTCGGTGGCCTCGCAGCCCGTTTCTGACACTAACACGCTGTAGCTTTCGGGCGAGTCTTGGTCTTGTGCGCAAGCCTGAAACTGCAGTTTGAAGCTGTTGTTTGTTACGGTGATGGGTGGCAGTACAAGATAGTTGTCTTGTGCGCCATAGGCATCGGCGTTTTCAGGGTTAACGGTGTAGGAGATGGCTATCTGATTGCCGTTCAGTGTAGCCATGCCACGCTTGGCTATTTGCCAGCAGTGGCCATCGCCATCGGCATCAATCACTTTCCATCCTGCGGGTGGAAACCCTTCGCCTTCGAAGCCTTCGTTCACGAGGTAGCTCTGGGCCTGTGCTTGTGCAGCAAAGGTCAGGGCAGCAGCGGTCAGTGACGACGCGAGAAATGTGTGTAAACCTTTCAGCATAGTTATAATTATTTATGGTATGTATTTACTGTTTTTGTAGTAATTCTCTTTATCTCTTGTTACGTATTGCTTAAAGAATGTAAGAATATAACAAAATGTAGCGTTATATGTGGCAAAGATAAACATATTATCTGAAAAATAAATGTTTTCTCTTTCTTTTTTCTACTTTTTGTGTGTAATAAGGTGGGCATTGTAAAGTATTTGTTGCTGATAAATTACCATTTGTTGTGTTAAAAATATAAATGTATCAGGGCTTTGGCATTGTTACAAGTGTTTTTTGTAACTTTGCATACAGTAATATTGTTCAAAGAACGTTAGCATTAAAAAAGACGATACGTAGGATGAAACAGATATTGATTGTAGAAGACGACTTGGCTTTTGGCACCATGCTGCAAACATGGCTAAAGAAAAAAGGTTTTAGTGTAGAAAAGGTTACCAATGTGGGAGCCGCTGCCCGATGGCTGACTGAGGGTGGGGCCGACAGCGTGAACCTAATACTGTCTGACCTCCGACTGCCCGACCACGATGGCCTTTTCTTGCTCAACTGGATGCGTAAGCGCAACATTGCCGTGCCCTTCATTGTGATGACGCATTATGCCGAAGTGCAAAATGCGGTGCTGGCTATGAAGTCGGGAGCCGCCGACTATATAGCCAAACCTGTGCAGCCCGACATCTTGCTACAAAAGATAAACGATGCCTTGAAAGCTGCGTCCACTGCCGCGTCTGTGGTTCAGGCTGCGCCCATGTCGTCGGCCTCTGCTTCGGCAGATAAGGCGTCAGCCTCTACAGGCAAGGCTTCTGTTTCGGCCTCTTCGGCCAATGCTAATACTGCTGCTGCGGCCAATACGCCCTCGGCCTCAGTGCCCAAATACTTAGAAGGCAAGAGCGAAGCCTCGCGCCAGCTATACGATTATGTTCGATTGGTGGCACCCACACCCATGTCGGTGCTCATTCTGGGTGCCAGCGGCACAGGTAAAGAGTATGTGGCGCGCCGCATACACGAGCTTAGTGCGCGCAAAGACAAACCCTTCTTTGCCCTCGACTGTGGCGCCATACCTAAAGATGTGGCCGCCTCAGAGTTTTTTGGCCATAAGAAGGGCTCGTTTACGGGTGCCGATGCCGACAAGCGTGGCGCCTTTGAGGTGGCCAATGGCGGAACCTTGTTTCTTGACGAGGTGGGCAACCTGAGCTATGATGTGCAAGTGCAGCTGTTGCGCGCCTTGCAAGAACGCCGCATACGCCCTGTGGGTGGCGACCGTGAAATAACGGTAGACATACGCCTGGTGTGTGCCACTAATGAGAACCTGGAGCAGGCTGTGGCCGAAGGTCGTTTTCGTGAAGATTTGTATCACCGCATCAACGAGTTTACGATATATATGCCCCAGTTGCGCGAGCGTGGCAATGACATCTTTCTTTTTGCCGACCTCTTTATTCGTCAAGCCAATGCCGAGCTGCAACGACAGATTGATGGCCTTGACGCTGCTGCTGCCGAACTGCTGGTGCAGCACTCGTGGCCTGGCAACCTGCGCGAACTAAATAATGTGATGAAGCGTGCCGTGTTGCTGGCCCGTGGCAGCCAGATAACTGCTACCGAGCTGCAACAGGCCATGGGCCCCGTGCGCCACAATGCCATAACCACGCTTCATGATGAGGCTACCGAGCGCCAACGTATAGAAGAAGCGCTACGCCAAACTGGTGGTAATAAGGCCAAGGCTGCCCGATTGCTGGGCATCGACCGCAAAACCATCTATAACAAGATGGAAAAGTGGGGAATGGCGTAGCCCCCTCAACACACCCTTCTACAGAAAAGTGTGGATAGTTTCTACACGTCTTCCACACTTTCTACAACCTTGCTTTTTGTATGGTATGATGTGTAAGTACTGATTATCAACTATTTAAACTTTTTCAGTTGTTTTTGGCACGCTGGTTGCACTATGATAAGTGAACGGCGCAACAAGTTACAACAACAACAAACAACAACAAACGTTGCAATGTTCAAAAAGTAAAATAAAGTAACATTATTAATTTTTAAACGCAACGCATATGAAAAAGTTATTTTTTGCAGCTATCGCATCAATCGTTATGGTATCAGTAAGCAACGCTTTTGCTCACGAGTATGTAATGAACCAGACTGGCGCAGCGCCAATAGATACGGTTATCACCAGTACCGACTCGGTAACACCCGCCACTGAACAGCCCGCTACTGAACAGCCCGCTGTTGAGGCCCCCGCACAAGAGGCTCACGCTGTAGAACAGCCCGCACAGGAAGCACCGGCACAAGAGGCACCCGCTACTGAGACTCCGGCACAAGAGACTCCCGCTACTGAGGCTCCTGCACAGGAAACCCCCGCTACTGAAGCTCCTGCCGAGTAAAAGATAGGTTTCCTATTTCCCCGTATAAAGTTTGTTTAAATGATAATTGTCGCCCGCACGGCTCGTTAACGAAACGTGTAGGCGGCATTTTTTTGTTTCTATGCCCCTTGATCAGCGTGTTACGCTTTCGGTTAATGCATAATTTGCATACTTGCGGAAGGATCGTTATCTTTGCAATATGAATGATAACCCAATCGTCATAAGGTGTTGACGATACATTTTTTACTGTATGAAGAAATTCGGAATAAAAGCAAAAATATGGGCAGGCTATGGCGTGCTGGCATGTGTGCTCATGGCGTCTACATGGATGACCTACGACAATAGCCGTTCGCTTGTAGCGGTGAACGAAGCCTCTGACCAGATGGTGCACCGACGCGATGTGGTTGACAGCCTGGTGTGTGCTATGCTCGAAACCAGCAATGCCGAGCGTGCCGTGCTACTGGGCAATGCCGAGGCGTGGCCACACTTCGACCGTTCACTCACCGAGGTGATGACCAAGGCGCAGCAGCTACGCCAGCTGTTGGTGGCGGGCAACCAGCGCAAGCGTGTCGACACCTTGTTGGTATATATGCAGCAAAAACGCGACAACACCCAAAAGGTGACCGAACTGCTGGGCGCCGACCATCGCGAAGCCTATTATCGTAGTAGGGTAAAGGCATTGCAAGATGGGCGCGACTCGGTGGTGATACACCCTAAAACCACCGGAAACGTGTTGCGCCATGAAACGGTGTATGAGGTTGAACGTAGCAAGCGTGGCTTCTTTCGTAGGCTTGGCGATGCCTTTCGCCGACAGCATGCCGACACGGTGGGCATCACAACCATTGCCCATCAGGCCCAGGCCGACAGCATGCAGCAAGCCATTGATATTGCCGACTCGGTGGCCCATGTGCTGGCCGATATACAGCTGGCCGAGAAACAAGCTTCAAACCGCCGTCAAGATGCCGTTACCAGTCGCTACCGTCGTCTGCAACAGGTTAGCTTGGTGGTAGCCGACCGCACAGGACAGCTGCTGCGCGATATACAAAAGTCAGAGCAACTAGCCTTACGAAAAGCAGTCGACCAATCGATGACCTCGCGCCAAGGCACCATCTTACGCATTGTGCTGCTGGCCCTCATGGCCATTGGCTCGGCCGCCATCTTGCTCACATATATCTTGCGCGATGTGCGTCGCGACCGCCTACACCGTCAGCGTCTTGTTGAGGCCAAAGCCGAAACCGAGAAGCTGATGCAGCAGCGCGAGCGCCTTTTGCTCACCATCACTCACGATATCAAGGCGCCAGCGGCATCAATAGCAGGCTTTATCTCACTGTTACAACCTTATGTGCAGGGCGCCAAGGCCACGGGCTATCTCGCCAATATAGGCACGTCGGCCACCCATCTGCAGCGCTTGGTATCGGCCTTGCTCGACTATCATCTGTTAGAAAGCGGAAAAGCCGAACTGCATAACATATCGTTTGTGCCGCTGCGTCTGGCCAATGAGGTGGTGGGCGAGATGTGCCCCATGGCACAGAGTAAGGGCCTGACGCTGCAAACCGATGCCGACGAGGGGGCGCAACGTATGTGTAAGGCCGACGCCTTCCGCGTGAAACAGATATTGAACAACCTGGTGGGCAACGCCCTAAAATATACCGACGAGGGTGGCGTAACCATCTTCTTACGTCTGGCCGATGGCTGGCTGACGCTGGCCGTAGCCGACACGGGTAGAGGAATGACCTCTGACGAGCAACACCGTGTGTTTGATGCCTTTACCCGCTTGCCAGGTGCACAAGGCATTGAGGGCATAGGTCTGGGATTGTCTATCACGCGCGAAACGGTGCAACTGCTGGGTGGCACCATTCATGTTACGTCTACCGTGGGCCAGGGCTCTACCTTTACCGTGCGCCTACCCATGAAGGTAGCCACCTCGGCGGCTGCTACGTCAGAAATTCTTTCGCCCGCCCCTTCTTCACCCGCATTGGCTCAGCAAAGCCTCACAATATTAGTGATTGACGATGACGGCTTGCAACTACAACTCTTGGGGGAGATGCTATCGCAGTTGGGCGGCACCACATTAAAGGTGTTCTCCACGCAGCATGTAACCGAGGCGCTCGAAAACATAGCAACGCATCACCCTGATGTGCTGTTTACCGATATTGAGATGCCAGAGATGTCGGGCACCGACCTCATACGCCACATCGACCACAGCCACATGAAGGTGGTGGCCATGACGGCGCACGACGATAGCATGGTGCCCCGCCTACGCCAGGCGGGCTTTGATGCCTGTTTGCTCAAACCCTTTTCTCTGAACACGTTAGCGGCCACACTCACACAGGTAACCCGACTGCCATTTGTGCCCAAAACCATGACCCCCGAATCGCAGGCCGACGACACGCCCGACTTCTTTGCACCGCTCACCGCCTTTGCCGAGGGCGACGCCGAGGCCGAACGCGACATCTTAACGCAAACCGCCAAGGCTATCGACGAATATCTGGCGCTTCTTGCACCCCCAGCCAGCAACGAAGCCTCTTCTGTCAGCAACGAAGCTCCCTCTCCCGAAACCACTTATATAAATAAGGTGGGAAAGGCAGCGCATAAGGCGTTACCCTTGCTCACCATGCTTATGCCCGATGAGCACGACGTTTTTATGCCCATAACGCCCCAAAATATAGCACTTACCGCCCCCGACGAGCGCCAACGCCTGGCACAACAGTTGTCGGCAGTGCTCAATCGCATAAAGCAGTTGTTACAAGATAAATTAAACATTAACAAGCCATTATGCAACTAAAAAAAGTGAAATACTGCAAAAATATTTGGCGTTAAAAGAGAAAAACACTACATTTGCACCGTGATCATTACATAAAGTCACAAATACCTGACCTTTTACTATAATATACTAACTAAGATTGCTACTATGAACGTTGAGAAAATTATCCAAGACCTGGAACGTAGACATCCGGGTGAGCCCGAATATATTCAGGCTGTGAAAGAAGTGTTGCTGTCAATCAAAGATGTATATAATCAGCATCCCGAATTTGAAAAAGCAAAACTCATTGAAAGACTGGTTGAGCCTGAACGTATTATCACGTTCCGCGTGCCATGGACCGACGATAAAGGCGAGGTGCATGTAAACATTGGCTACCGCGTGCAGTTTAATAGTGCCATTGGCCCGTATAAAGGCGGATTGAGGTTCCATCCTTCGGTAAACCTCTCTATTCTCAAGTTCCTCGGATTTGAACAAACATTCAAGAACGCACTTACCACACTGCCAATGGGTGGCGGTAAAGGTGGTGCCGACTTCTCTATACGTGGGCGGTCAGACGCTGAGGTCATGCGCTTTTGCCAAGCATTTATGACCGAACTGTACCGCAATATCGGACCCGATGAAGACGTGCCAGCCGGCGATATCGGCGTAGGAGCCCGCGAGATTGGCTACCTCTTTGGCATGTATAAAAAGCTTACCCACAAATGGGAAGGCGTACTAACAGGAAAGGGTCTTGAATGGGGAGGATCAAAAATCCGACCCGAAGCCACCGGTTTCGGTGCGCTGTATTTTGTAAAACAGATGCTGGCCACACGCGGCCTATCGCTCGAAGGCAAAACCGTTGCCGTGAGCGGATTTGGTAATGTGGCATGGGGAGCCGTAAAGAAGGCTACCGAGCTGGGCGCCAAGGTGGTAACCATCAGCGGCCCCGACGGATACATCTACGACCCCGAAGGCATCAGCGGCGAAAAGATCGACTATATGCTCGAATTAAGGGCCTCGGGTAACGACATCTGCCAGCCGTATGCCGACGAATACAGCAGCGCCACATTCTTCCCAGGTGAGAAACCTTGGGGACAAAAGGTGGACATAGCTCTCACGTGCGCCACGCAGAATGAACTGGACGGCAACGACGCGCAAAAACTCATCGACAACGGAACAATGTGTGTGGCCGAAGTGTCGAATATGGGTTGTACCGCTGAAGCCGTTGACAAGTTTGTGGCAGCACATCAACTCTTCGCGCCGGGGAAGGCCGTCAATGCTGGCGGTGTGGCAACCTCGGGACTGGAAATGACACAGAATGCTATTCGCTTAAACTGGAGCGAAAACGAGGTGGACGAAAAGCTGCATTATATCATGCACTCCATCCATGAGCAATGCGTCAAGTACGGAACACAGCCTGATGGATACATCGACTATGTGAAGGGCGCAAACGTGGCAGGCTTTATGAAAGTGGCCAACGCCATGATGGCTCAGGGCATCGTGTAAACCACACACACCCTGTTTAACCAAACTTTTTTTAACGTGATCATTAAAAAGATTTTTAAGAAGACAGAGTTTAAAGTATTATTTTTAATTGTAATTGCATTAATAACGGGCCTTGCTCAGGCCAATGCGCAAAACAAAAGCCGTAAGGCAAAGACACAGCAAACGGGCAAGGCTTCGTTCTATTCGAAACGTGCCACTGGTGCTCGCACCAGTAATGGAGAAAGGCTGCATCACGACAGCCTTACCTGCGCACACAAAACACACCCTTTTGGTACACTGCTAAAAGTGACCAACCCCTCAAACGGCAAAGAAGTGGTGGTACGTGTTACCGAC
>CAKQFW010000010.1 GCA_934230965.1 uncultured Prevotella sp. | reverse complement strand
CTATTCACTCCCCTCCATAAGGGGAGGGGGAAGCCGCGCTCCGCGCGGCGCGGGGGAGGGGCTTTTTTACATATTCTTAACAAAGAAATTTTTAGATGGAAGTGTTACTTCCACGTACCGTTGTATCTTTGCACCCGATATCAATAAAAAGAGAAACCGTCATGACGTTACTCACCATGAAGTGAACACGAACAAAAAAACGTGAATCAGTAAACATTAAAAAGAACCTTTAAAAAAAAGAAACAATGGACAACAAGACAAACACAAACTACTTGGAAACGCTCGACAATAATCGTCAGCAGTTTACACAGTTTAACGCTGCCGACTTTAAAGCCGACACGAAACATGCCGAAGAAAGCTGCTTCGAGGCTCTAAGAAAACGCGCCGTACACCGCGAACGCAAACAAATGCCCACGCCGCTGCGACGCACCATCAGACAACGCGTAACAAACAAACTGATAGTGGAGGGCAAACAACGACTGATAGCCGACACCATGCGACTGATGCAGTATGAACCCTCTGACCGACTGGTGTGGATAGGCTCGTCGACCGACCTCATGGAGATGGCTCGACTGACGTATCTGGCCAACGTGGTGCGACGCCCCGACGGGCATCCGCAAACGCTGCGATACATCGTGCTGCGCCTCTGCCGAAGCCTGAACATGCCCATAGACGATAACCCCAAAACCTTCTACCGGCTGTCGTACAAGGCCGTGGGCCGCAAAGGCACCTTCATGCCCACCATGCTCTGGCGCTACTGCTGGCGACTGTATCACCTGAACATGCCGTATCCGCTGAAATCGCAAGTGCTGCAGCTGGAGAAGAAAAGGGAAAAGGGAAAAGGGAAAAGTGAAAAATCCTATAGCTTTGTAGCTCTCGGCTCAGTCCCCTCGGCTTAGAAAGGCTTAGAAAGGCCTATAAAGGCTTCCCCGCCCAAAAGGCCTTTTCTCACTAAAAAAACGACAACAAATGAACAACAACACAACCACAAAGAACAACAACACCCCCGACCTCCGTCTCACCGAGCATTTCTGTCTCAGCGAGTTTACCCGCTCGGCCACAGCCATACGCCTCGGCATCAGCAACCAGCCATCGGCACAGCAGGTGCAACGCCTGCGAGCACTGTGCCAGCATGTGCTGGAGCCCCTGCGCCGACGCTTTGGCGTGATACGCATTACCAGCGGGTATCGCTCGCCTGAGCTCAATGCTCGGGTAGGCGGTGTGCCTACCTCGCAGCACACCCTGGGCGAGGCTGCCGACATACACACTGGCGGACAAGAAACCTCTGAAAAGATGTATCACTACGCCCGCCTACGGCTGCCCTACGACCAACTAATATTAGAACGACGCCCCGGCGTGTTCTGGCTGCACGTAAGCTTCAGAAGCGACCGACCCGGAAACCGCCACGACGCCTTCACGCTGCGAAAATGAAAAAAAACAAAAAAACGCTTTGCTACCCAAATAAAAGTAGTAACTTTGCAGTGAGGCAGTTGACGAGTTCTTGCTTAGGCAAGCGGCAAAGCCGAGTTGACGAGTTAACAAGCTATTACCCCTAAGGGTATAAATATTTCAAACATACATATTATAAATACAGTTTATAAATACAGTTGACACAATGACAACACAACCATTGATTATATACAACACGCTGACGCGACAGAAAGAGCTGTTCAAACCCATCAATGCCCCGCATGTGGGCATGTATGTGTGCGGCCCCACCGTTTATGGCGACCCACACCTGGGACATGCGCGTCCGGCCATCACCTTCGATGTGCTGTTTCGTTACCTCAAGCACCAAGGCTATAAGGTGCGCTACGTGCGCAACATTACCGACGTAGGACACCTGGAGCACGATGCCGACGAGGGCGACGACAAGATAGAGAAGAAGGCACGCTTGGAACAGCTCGAGCCCATGGAGATAGCACAATATTATACCAACCGCTATCACACCGCTATGGAGGCGCTGAACGTGCTGCCCCCCAGCATTGAGCCTCACGCCACGGGCCACATCATTGAGCAAGAGCAGCTGGTGCAGCAAATTCTTGACAACGGTTTTGCCTACGAGAGCAACGGCAGCGTTTATTTCGACGTACATAAATATAACGAGAAATATCACTACGGCGTATTGTCGGGTCGCAACCTCGACGACGTGAAAGACGCATCACGCGCCCTTGACGGCGTGGGCGAGAAACGCAGTCAGGCCGACTTTGCCCTGTGGAAGAAGGCACAGCCCGAACACATCATGCGCTGGCCCAGCCCCTGGAGCGACGGTTTCCCCGGCTGGCACTGCGAGTGTACGGCAATGGGTCGCAAATACTTGGGCGCCGAATTTGATATTCACGGCGGAGGCATGGACCTCGTGTTCCCGCACCACGAGTGTGAGATAGCACAGGCCGTGGCCGCTCAGGGCAAACCTATGGTGCACTACTGGATGCACAACAACATGCTAACCATCAATGGGCAAAAGATGGGCAAGAGCCTGGGCAACTTTATCACGCTGAACCAGTTCTTCACTGGCGACCATCCCGCGCTGACAAAGGCTTTCGGACCGATGACCATTCGCTTCTTCATCCTCTCGGCACACTATCGTGGCACCGTTGACTTCTCTAACGAAGCCCTCGAAGCCAGCGAGAAAGGCTTGGAACGACTGCTAAACGGCATCAGCGACCTGGCAAGAGTGAAGGCCGAAGACAAGACCGACGACGAGACAGCACGCTTTATACAGGCGCTGCCACAGAAGTGCTACGACGCCATGAACGACGATATGGCCACACCACAGGTTATCAGCCACCTGTTTGAGGCTTGCACCGTGGTGAACAAGCTTACCGACCACAAGGCGTCGGCCACACAGCAAGACATCGACGCGCTGGCAAACACCATGCGCACCTTTGCCTTCGACATCTTGGGCTTGCGCGACGACCACCAGGCCGACAGCTGCGGACGCGAAGAGGCCTTCGGCAAGGTGGTAGACATGGTGCTGGCACTGCGCTCAAAAGCACGCGCAAACAAAGACTGGGCCACCTGCGACGAGATACGCGACGCCCTGAAAGAAGCTGGCTTTGAGGTGAAAGACACCAAAGACGGCTGCGTGTGGAAACTAAATAAATAGAAAGAAAAAATAACTATTATAACTATTTTTCGCCACCCCTTTGTGAAAAGAGATGGCGAAAGGCCGGCACAGTGGTGTCGGCTTTTTTTTGTATATACACCTTTTTACCCTTAATTCTTTTACCATTAAAAATTTTCTGCTACCTTTGCATGTTGAATACAACTACTATCACGTATATATATCATAATGAATTGGTTTGACCATCTCTTTTATATACACTCGGCCGTGCAAACCGTTATGGTGCTGGCACTCATCATCGCCATCGGTCTGGGCTTGGGCAAGATGCACATACGCGGCGTCTCGCTGGGTGTGGCCTTTGTGTTCTTCGTGGGCATCGTGGCCGGGCACCTGAACCTGAGCGCCGACGAACAGATGCTCGACTTTGCCGAAACCTTCGGACTGTCGCTCTTCGTATATACCCTCGGACTGTATGTGGGCCCCAACTTCTTCGGTCTGATGCGCGACGAAGGCATCAAACTAAACCTATGGAGCTTTGCCGTCATTGCCCTGGGCACAATCATGGCCGTGGTGCTAAGCCCCATCTTCGGCATCAGCATGCCTAACATGGTGGGCATATTGTGCGGTGCCACCACCAACACACCCGCTCTGGGTGCCGCTCAGCAGGCGCTGCAGGGCGCTGGACTATCGGGCAGCGGTGCCGCCTTGGGCTGTGCCGTGACCTATCCGCTGGGTGTGGTGGGCGTTATCATTGGCATGATGCTGATACGCCGCTTCTGCGTGCGAGCCTCTGACCTCGAACCGCGCATCAGTTCTGAGGTAGACAACACATACATAGCACAATATGTGGCCGTGAACCCGGCGCTGAGCGGAAAAACCATTGCCGACATTGCACAAATGACGCACATGCACTTCATCATATCGCGTATATGGCGCGGCAAAGAGGTGATTGTGCCACTGGCCAACACGGTGATACACCTTGACGACAACCTGCTGGTGGTGACCACACGCGAGGAGGCCGACGCCATGGAGATACTGTTTGGCGAAAGGGTGAAGAAAGACTGGAACCGCGAGAAGATTGACTGGAACGCCATCGACTCGCACGTTGAAAGTAGGGTGATAGTGGTTACTCGCACGGTGCTAAACGGCAAGGTGCTGGGCGCGCTGCACTTGCGCGATGCCTATGGCGTGAACGTGAGCCGTGTGATGCGTGGCGACATAAAACTGCTGGCCACCGAAGACCTGCTGCTGCAATATGGCGATCGCGTGACGGTGGTGGGCCGACCCGAAGCTATTGAACATGTAGAGAGCTTCTTGGGCAACGCCGTGCAAGAGCTGAACGAGCCTAACCTGGGCGCCATCTTCTTGGGCCTGATCTTGGGTTTGGCCTTGGGCGCCGTGCCTATCGCGCTGCCAGGCATGTCGGCTCCCGTAAAGCTGGGCATCGCTGGTGGACCCATCATCGTGGGCATATTGGTGGGGTCGCTCGGACCACGGGCCCACTTTATCAGTTACACCACACGGTCGGCATCGCTCATGCTGCGAAAACTGGGCTTATCGCTCTACCTCGCCTGTTTAGGATTAGAGGCGGGCGCCGACTTCTTACATACGGTGCTGCGCCCCGAAGGCTTGCTATGGGTGGGCACGGGCGTGCTGCTCACCATCATACCCGTAATAATTGTGGGATGCATAGCGCTAAAGATAGGAAAGCTCGACTTTGGCTCGGTGTGCGGCATCTTGTGTGGCTCAATGGCTAACCCCATGGCCCTGGGCTATGCTAACGACACGCTGAAGGGCGACTCGTCGTCGGTAAGCTACGCCTCGGTATATCCCTTAGGCATGTTTGTAAGGGTTATCATCGCACAGATACTAATAATGTTCTTGGTGTAAAACCCTGGCTACAAGGCCCAAAGGCCAATAAGCCCACAAGCCCACAAGCCCTATAAGCCCACAAACCCCATAAGCCCCATAAGCCTCACAAGCCTTATAAGACCTATAAGCCTTATAAGACCTATAAGACCCGACCCATAAGCCCTATAAGCCCCACACCCCCCAAAAAAAACAAAGAACAATGAAAAAGCTATTCATAGAAACCTACGGCTGCCAAATGAATGTGGCCGACTCAGAAGTAGTAGCCTCCATCATGCAGATGGCAGGCTACGAGTTGTGTGACAATGAAGACGAGGCGCAAGCCATCTTCCTCAATACCTGCTCGATACGCGAGAACGCAGAAAACAAAATATATCACCGACTGGAGGCGCTGCACGCTGAACAGAAGAAAGGTCGCGACCTTATCATTGGCGTGTTAGGATGTATGGCCGAGCGCGTGAAAGACGAGCTCATCAACGTGCATCATGCTAACCTGGTGTGTGGCCCCGACTCGTATCTGAACCTACCCGACATGGTGGCTCAGTGTGAAAACGGACACAACGCCATAAACATTGACTTGTCGAAGACCGAAACCTACCGCGACGTGGTGCCACAGCGCATCGGCCTGAGCCATGTAAGCGGCTTTGTAAGCATTATGCGTGGCTGCAACAACTTCTGCCACTACTGCATCGTGCCCTACACTCGCGGACGTGAACGTTCGCGCGACGTAGAGAGCATCTTGCGCGAGGTGCACGACCTGCACGACCGTGGTTTCCGCGAGGTGACACTGCTGGGACAAAATGTGAACAGCTACGGACTCTCGCCCTCAGGAAAACGTGAAGAGGGCTCTACATCGTTTGCTCAGCTGCTGCACATCGTGGCACAGGCTGTGCCCGACATGCGCGTGCGCTTCACCACCTCTAACCCCGAGGATATGACCGACGACATTCTCTACGCCATTGCCGAAGAGCCTAACCTGTGCAAGCACATTCACTTCCCAGCACAAAGCGGGTCGAACAAGATACTGAAACTGATGAACAGAAAATATACCCGCGAGCAGTATCTGGAGCGCGTAGAGGCCATCAGACGTATCATTCCGGGATGCGGACTGACCACCGACATCTTTGTGGGATACCACGACGAGACGCCTGAAGACCACGCCGAAACGCTGTCGCTGGTGCGCGAGTGCCAGTTCGACTCGGCCTTCATGTTCAAATATTCAGAGCGCCCCGGCACCTTCGCCGCTAAACATCTGCCCGACAACGTATCTGAAGAGGTGAAGATTGAGCGCCTGAACGAGCTTATCAAATTGCAGACAGAGGTGTCGGCAGAGCAAAACCGCAAAGACGTGGGCAAAACCTTTGAGGTGCTGGTTGAAGGCTTCTCAAAACGTTCGCGCGAGCAACTGATGGGACGCACCGAACAAAACAAGGCCGTGGTGTTCGACAAAAACGGCTACCACATTGGCGACCGCGTCATGGTGACCATCACTGATAGCACCAGTGCTACGCTGATGGGAACTGCGGTGGAAGCAAAATAAGAAAATACAATGGGATCAATATTCGTTATTCAAGGCATCATGCTTTATATCTATGCCTTTGACCATAATCCGCCTCATCTCCATGTTAAAAGTGGAGAGGGGATGTTTACCATCACTATAGAAGATCGTGTAATAGAGGGTAAAGCCAAAGTAAAAACCATAAAGCTTGTAAATGACTTTATTGACAAGCATAAGGATGAAATATTGGAGATATGGAATAAGGCACAGCGTGGCGAAAGAATAAATAAGATAAATAGATAAAAGAAAGGAGACTTGTTATGATTTTAAATGTCACAGATGTCGCATACCTGGGCAACTATACGTTGCTTTGCACTTTCAGCAATGGCGAAAAGAAGCAGGTTGACCTTACTCCACTGCTTCAATATCCCGCTTTTGAAGAACTGAAAGACGAATCAAAGTTTGAACAGTTTGGCCTTGATGGTACCATTTTTTGGTCTAATGGTGCCGATATAGCACCCGAATATCTGTTTGAACACGGCATAGCCGTTAACTGACTATAGAAACGACGATGAAAGAATTTCTCCAAATCCTACGCCGCTTCATACCGCCCTATAAGCGGTATTTGGTGCTCACCGTGGTGTTTAACATCTTGTCGGCACTGCTCAACATCTTTTCGTTTGCAGCGCTCATACCCATCTTGCAGATATTGTTCCGCACGAAGGGCACGGGCATGGCTACCCAACTGATGCCCTGGAGCTTTGACCACATAAAAGATGTGCTGGCCAATAATGCCGACTATTATGTTACACAGCTCATAGCATCGGTGGGCGCCACCACCACACTGCTGCTCATAGGCCTCTTCTTGGCCTTCACCACCTTTTTAAAGACGGGCGCCTACTTTCTGTCGTCGGCCACCATCATCCCCATTCGTACAGGCGTGGTGCGCGACATTCGCAACCAGCTGTACCGCAAAATTACAGCGCTGCCCTTAGGTTTCTTCTCTGAAGAGCGCAAGGGCGACATCATAGCCCGTATGAGCGGCGATGTGCAAGAGGTGGAAAGCAGCATCATGTCGTCGCTCGACATGTTGTTTAAAAACCCCATCCTCATCATTGCCTACTTCAGTGCACTGCTGTTCATCTCGTGGCAGCTCACACTGTTCACGCTGGTGTTTGTGCCCATCTTCGGATGGTTTATGGGCTTTGTAGGACGTAAGTTGAAGAAGAAATCAATCAAAGCACAGGCGCTGTGGAGCGACACCATGAGTCAGGTAGAAGAAACGCTGGGCGGACTGCGCATCATCAAGGCCTTCTGCGCCGAAGAGAAGATGAACAGCCGCTTCGACCGCACCAACACCGCCTACCGCAACGCCGTGCAGCGCGTAAACATACGCCAGCAGATGGCGCACCCCATGAGCGAATTTTTGGGCACCGTGCTCATCATCATCGTGCTGTGGGTGGGCGGCATCCTTGTGCTTGATAGGCAGATACTGTCGGGCCCCACGTTCATCTATTATCTTGTGATGTTGTATAGCATCATCAACCCGCTGAAAGACTTCTCAAAGGCGGGCTATAACATACCCAAGGGATTGGCATCGATGGAGCGTGTAGACAAAATATTGATGGCCGAAAACACCATTAAAGAGGCCGACAAGCCCAAACATATTGCCTCGTTTGAACATCAAATTGAGTTCCGCCACGTGTCGTTTCGCTATGGCGAACAATGGGTGCTGCGCGACATTAACATCGTGATACCCAAGGGAAAAACCGTGGCGCTGGTAGGACAAAGTGGTTCGGGAAAATCTACTCTGGTAGACCTCATACCACGCTATTATGACGTGCAAGAGGGCGAGGTGCTGATTGATGGCATCAACGTGAAAGACCTCGGCATACACGACCTGCGACAGCTCATAGGCAACGTAAACCAGGAGGCCATACTCTTTAACGACTCGTTTAAAGGAAACATCACCTTCGGCGTTGAACACGCCACACAAGAACAGATAGAACAGGCGGCACGCATTGCCAATGCGCACGACTTTATCATGCAGACAGAACAGGGTTACGACACCAACATTGGCGACCGTGGCGGACGTCTGTCGGGCGGACAACGTCAGCGTGTGAGCATAGCGCGCGCCATCCTTAAAAACCCACCCATCCTCATCCTCGACGAGGCCACCTCGGCTCTCGATACCGAGAGCGAGCGTCTGGTGCAAGATGCCCTCGAACGCCTCATGAAGACACGCACCACCGTGGCCATAGCACACCGCCTGAGCACCATTAAAAATGCCGACGAGATTTGTGTGATGCACGAAGGACGCATCGTTGAGCGGGGCTCGCACGAAGAGCTGCTGGCACAAGACGGATACTATAAGCGCTTGCACGACATGCAAGCGTGAAAAGGGCAAGAGGCAAAGGGCCTTAAGGCCTATAGGGCTTATAAGACCTATATGACCTATATGACCTATAAGACCTATAGGGCCTATAAGACCTATAGGGCCTATAAGACCTATAAGACCTATAAGACCCATAAGCCTTATATGACCACCCCACCCCCCCAAAAAAACCTAAAGAAAAAAGATAAAAATGAAGATTATCAATTTCGCAGAGCAAAACACCATCATCAACCAGTATCTGGCTGAGATGCGTGACGTCGACTATCAAAAGAACCGCCTACTCTTTCGTAACAACATTGAGCGCATAGGCCTGTGTGAAGCATTTGAGATAAGCAAAACGCTGCACTATGAAACAAAACAGGTGACCACACCGCTGGGCGTAGCCACAGCCAGCGTGCCCACCGACGACATCGTGCTGGCCACCATCTTCCGCGCGGGTCTGCCCTTCCACTCAGGCTTCTTAAAAACATTCGACCATGCCGGCAACGGCTTCGTCAGCGCCTTCCGCGAATATACCGACGATAGCCACACCAACGTAGGCATACACGTTGAATATCTCGCCACACCCGACATCGAAGGCAAAACCCTCATCCTGGCCGACCCCATGCTGGCCACTGGCGGATCAATGGAGATGGGCTTCAAAGCCCTCACCTCAAAAGGCATGCCCAAGCACGTGCACGTGGCGTGCGTGATAGCAGCACCCGAGGGCATTGAGCACATCAAGCGCACCTTCCCCGAAAACACCACCATCTGGGCAGCGGCCATCGACCCCGGACTGAACGAGCACAAATATATCGTGCCTGGCTTTGGCGATGCCGGCGACCTGTGCTACGGCACCAAACTGTAACAACCTCACCACTTTGTTGTGCGCACACAACCTAACGTTAGGAAGAAAAAAGCAAAAAACACAGCCTAACGTTTGGCTGTGTGACACTTTTTCGCTACTTTTGTAAAACACCCCGAGAGAAAGATTTTATTTTTTCACCCAAAAAACTAACTTAAATGTCATTCACAGAACTCTGCAACAAGATTTTTAATCAGGCCATTCGCGATTATCATATCACCGACGATATTGAAACGCCTATCAACAATCCGTATAAGAGCGACGAAATAGAAAATCGACTCTACCTGAAATGCTGGATCGACACCGTGCAATGGCACTTTGAAGACATCATTCGCGACCCACATATCGACCCCGTAGAGGCACTGTCGCTGAAACGCCGCATCGACCGCAGCAACCAAGATCGTACCGACCTGGTAGAGCAGATTGATGCCTACTTCCGTCAGAAATATAGCAGCGTAAACGTGCTGCCCGACGCGCGCATCAACACCGAGAGCCCCGCATGGGCCGTTGACCGCCTCTCTATCCTCGCACTGAAAATTTACCACATGCGCGAGCAGGTAGAGCGCACCGACGCCACACCCGAGCACATTGCTAAGTGCCAGGAAAAGCTGAACGTGCTTGAAGAGCAGCAGCGCGACCTCTCAACAGCTATCGACCAGCTGCTGGAAGATATTGCTGAAGGACGCAAATATATGAAGGTGTACAAACAGATGAAGATGTATAACGACCCCTCTACAAACCCTGTATTGTACAAAAAATAACATAATACTTTTACTCTTACAACGTTGAAGACTGATCATATCCTTATCATACGCTTCTCGGCAATGGGCGACGTGGCCATGACGGTGCCCGTGGTTAGCGCATTGGCACACCAATATCCAGCGCTACGCATCACCGTGCTCAGTAGACCCTTTGCCCGCGTGTTCTTTGAAGGATTGGCACCCAACGTAGGCTTCATGGGCGCCGACCTCAAGGGCGAATACCATGGCATCAAAGGGCTCAACGCCCTGTACCGGCGCCTGATAGCCAAAAACTTTACGGCCATTGCCGATTTCCACGCCATTCTGCGGTCAAGCTATCTGCGCATGCGCTTTAACATGGCTCGCTATCGCGTGGCACACATCAACAAGCACCGAGCCGAGCGCCGAGCACTGACAGCACAGGGCAGCAAGAAGCGCTTACAGCCCATACCCTCGTCGTTTGAGGCTTATGCCGACGTGCTGGCCGAGCTGGGCTACCCTATCAAACCCGAATTTACATCTATCTTTACCGATACCGATGGCAGCCTCTTTGCCACTGTAGCACACCTCATTGGCGATAGGCCCGAGGGTCAAAAGTGGATTGGCATTGCACCCTTTGCCGCACATCAGGGCAAAGTGTATCCAGTAGAAAAGATGGAACAGGTTATCGACCAGCTCTCTCAGCAATTGCCATCATGCCGTATCTTCCTCTTCGGAGGCGGCAAAGACGAACAAGCCGTGTTTCAGCAGTGGCAGCAGCGCTACCCCACTTGCACCAATGCATCGGCCGTGATGGGCGGATTGCATGGCGAACTGGTGCTGATGAGCCGACTCGACGTGATGCTGAGCATGGACAGCGCCAATATGCACCTGGCATCGCTCGTAGGCACTAAGGTGGTGAGCATCTGGGGTGCCACACACCCCTATGCGGGCTTCATGGGCTGGAACCAAAGCACCGACAATGCCGTGCAGGTAGACCTGCCATGCCGTCCCTGCTCTATCTATGGCAACAAACCTTGCACACAAGGCAACTATCCTTGCATGAACAACATTCTGCCACAACAGGTGGTAGAGAAAATTCTTAAAGTAATACACAAAGATTGATTCATAATTCATAATTCATAATTCACAATTCATAATGGGCTTCGCCTTGTGAATATATAATGCATTATGAATTAAAATAAAGGGCTTCGCCTTGTGAAATTATGAAAACAAAGGTGTCGCCACACTCATTATGAATTATGAATTATGCATTATGAATTATGAATTGTGAATTATGAATTAAAATAATATCATTTTGTTAGTAAAATCTTATTCGGCCGCTGTCAATGGACTTGACGTTACCACCGTAACGTTAGAGGTAAACCTTGTGCCAGGCATCTTCTACCGCCTTACAGGCCTGGGCGATGCTGCTGTGCGCGAAGGACGCGACCGCATTGCTGCTGCGCTACAAAATAATGGTTTTCGGTTTCCGCATGCCGACATCACCGTAAACCTGGCGCCCGCCGATCTACGCAAAGAGGGGTCGAGCTTCGACCTACCGCTGGCCATCGCACTATTAGCGGCCGACGGTGCCATTGCCTGTCCGCAAATCGACCGCTATATGATGGTGGGCGAGCTGAGTCTCGACGGCACGCTGCAGCCCGTAAAAGGAGCGCTGCCCATTGCCATCCGCGCCCGTGCCGAGCATTTCAAGGGCCTCATCGTGCCCGAACAAAATGTGCGCGAGGCAGCCGTGGTAAACAATCTTGAGGTGTATGGCATGCGCTCAATCAGTCAGGTGGTAGCCTTTCTCACAGGCAAGGAGAGCTTTGCACCCACCGTTATCGACACGCGCCGCGAGTTTTACGAACAGCAATACAGCTACGACCTCGACTTTGCCGATGTGCGCGGACAGCAAAACGTGAAACGCGCCCTTGAGGTGGCAGCAGCAGGAGGCCACAACCTTATTATGGTGGGGCCACCGGGTTCTGGCAAGTCGATGATGGCCAAGCGTTTACCATCAATATTGCCGCCACTGTCGCTGGCCGAAAGTCTTGAGACCACACAGATACACAGCGTGGCTGGAAAGCTGCAGCGCGGCACCTCACTCATCTCGCAGCGCCCCTTCCGCGCTCCGCATCACACCATCTCTGAGGTGGCCCTCGTGGGAGGCGGCATCAATCCGCAGCCTGGCGAGATATCGTTGGCGCATAACGGCGTGCTCTTTGCCGACGAGCTACCCGAATTTAATAAAACCACCCTTGAGATGCTGCGTCAGCCCTTAGAAGACCGCACCATCACCATCTCAAGGGCAAAATATAGTGTCGACTTCCCGTGTTCTTTCATGTTTGTGGCTTCTATGAACCCCTGTCCTTGCGGCTACTACGGCGACCTCACACACCGCTGCGTATGCACCCCTGGGCAGCGTCAGCGATATATGAACCGCATATCAGGGCCGCTGCTCGACCGTATCGACATTCAGTGCGATATTCAGCCTGTGCCCTTCAGCCAACTGTCGAGCGCACCTGCAGGCGAGCCCAGCGCCGTTATTCGTGAGCGAGTGATTGCGGCACGACACATTCAAGAGCAACGCTTCGCCAACTGCAAGGGCGTGCACTGCAACGCGCAGATGACCGAGCGCATGATACACCAATATGCCGAGCCCGACGCCGAGGGCATGGAGCTCTTACGCCAAGCAATGGCTTCGCTCAGCCTCTCGGCCCGCGCTTACAGTCGCATCTTAAAGGTGGCCCGCACCATTGCCGACCTTGATAACGAACCCAACATTCTCACCTCGCATCTGGCCGAAGCCATAGGCTACCGCACCCTCGACCGTGGCGACTGGGCTGATAGATTGATGTAAATAGATTGATGTAAGAAATATTACTGTTTGAACAGTTTGAACAAAAGGGTTGATTATCAACAAAAACAATTCTTCTATTGTTCGTTATAAACGTAACATTTATAAGTAAGAAGAACCTAAAGAATAAACATAACTTGTGCAAAAATTGCATAGGTTCGAAACGATAGCGCAAGAAAAAAGGTCTTGACGTATGCGCACTGCGTCAAGACCTTTTGTTGTTTTACATTGTTTTGTTTTACATTGTTTTGTTTCTACATAGTTTATTTTTCTACGCTATACAGTGCTACACTGTTCTGTCTACACTGTTCTGTCTACACTGTTCAGTTTGTTAGGCGGGTAGCGGTTGCCCCGCGTTGCCGCCGGGTGGCGAGTCGCCGTTATCGTCACCATTTCCAATGCCAATAGCACCGAGAATAGTGGTGGCCACGGCGATGATGACCTTCACAATCACCTGCCACACATTAATGTTAATTTTGCTCATGGTATCCGATTTTTAAGGTTACTATATATTATTCCTTATTCTGTTCCGCCTCAGGCTTGGTATAGTCGGCGGCCTCCTGTATCTTCACGTTCTTGAGGAAGGTGCGCTCAAAGTTGCCGTTAGCGGCGTTGCGAGTGCCCTGCGGCATGAAGTTGACGTGCAGACCGCGTACATTCTTCGCTACAGTCCAGTCCTTGGCGGTGTCGGCGGGAGCCGAGTTCATGGCCAAACGGAAGGTGCCGAAGCCATCGAGCTTCACAATCATCGAGTTCTGCAGTTGGTCGTTCATTACCTCCACCAGCTCGGTCAGCACTGCTACGATGTCGCTCTCCTTCACGGTACAGTTGCGCTGCATGATGGTGGCCAGTTGCTTAGTGTCGATGGTGCCGTTGTGCTGCACGCGTCCGTACCACTTGCCATTGAATTTGTCACTACGTTTTGCCTGATAAAGTTTGTAATTTACTGCCATAATGTGTTTTCCTTTCTTTTTTAGATTAAATGGTTAAACTTGTGTGTTTGTTTTTTTATAATATTTATTAAGGTGTGCGATGCAGGATGTCAGTGAGGTATGATTGCCGGCGTTATCTCTCCTTCTTCCCTTTCGCTGATGCAAAGGTACTGCGCTGTGCAAGCGAAAGCAAATATAAGCGGTATCAAAATTCATACAAACATGAAAAAACATTGTTTTCGAAGCGTTGAGCGCATGAGCAAAAGGCATAGAAAAGAGCATGATAAATGAATAATAATTCATAAAAATAGCAAAAAGCATTGACAAGTGAGCGCTTTGCTTCGCCACATTACATAAAAATGACAAAATAATGCTTACCTTTGCAAGCAACAACAAAAACCGATTATTTTATGAAGAGAATTTTACTTTTTATGTCAATGATGCTTGCCTTCTTGAGCAACGCACAGACACTTTTTGCTGACGATAGTGCCAGCAACGACACCACCGACCCCACCAAGCAGGGCGTTATCACCACGCCTCCCGCTGGCGACGAGCGCCACTATTATGTCGACCTGTTAAACCTCGACCCTTACGATGGTGGAATGGGCTACCTGAGCGAGAACCACTCAGAGCTTACCATGGTATATGCTGCCAATGGCGAGGTGTATATGAAGTGTCCGCTGGCCACCCGCACCATGCCCGCTTGGCTGAAGGGCCAACTGTCGGCCGATGGCAAGAAGCTTACCTTTAAGAACGGCCAGACCGTGTTTCACGCTGTTAACACCGACGACGACTACATCTTTGTTTCGGCCGACGAACAGGGTAAAGGCGGTTTAAATGCCGAGAGCGATGTGCTGTACGACCAAGACATCGTGTTCAACATCGACCCCACCACTGGTGTGCTCACCCCCGAAACCACCAGCATCTGCCCCGACATAGCCATTGTTAGCAAGAAGGCCGTGGGCACCATGTATCAGCAGGGCACCTTTGTGCGCATCATTCCTGCCGCCAATGTTGATAACAACGTACAATACTTCACCCTTACCTGTCGCGACACCAACACCAGGAAACTTAAAGAGGCATCGGTAAAGGTAAGCCTTGAAGACGATGGCAACACCTTATATATTAAGGGCCTCTACCCCTCCTATCCACAGGCTTGGGTGAAAGCCACCAAGGAGAAAGACGGACAATACTGGGTGAGCACCGAGGTTTTGGGCTACGACTTCAGCGAGTATCCTTACTTCACCGTGTGTGCAGAGAAGAATCTGGATGATAGCTTCTCGCTGAAGAAAACCTTCCCCCTGGCCTTCAACGCCGCCGATGGCTCTTACACCTTCAACGACCCCGTGCAGAGCATGGCTGTGGGCTATGTGCCAGAGGGCGAAACCAGCGTTTCAGTGCTGCAGAGCTATAACAAGGTAACGCTTACGCCTGCCACACAAAGCACTATAAAACCCGCTACACCGAAGATATATACTGGCACTGATGGCGAGATATCGTGCTACACGGTGACAGACAAATATGACGAGTTTATCTTCACCGCCGACCGTAAAGACCTTGATGGCAACGTGCTGAACGAAGACGACCTCGCCTTCCGCATCTATGTTGACGGTGCCCTCTACACCTTCACCACCACCGACTATCCTGGTTTGAAGGCTGGCAAAGACCTCACAGACGTGCCCTATAAGTATCACGACTACAACTATTTCTATAAGAGCGATACCAAGCGCTACGTATACTTCAGCAAGGCCACAGGTCCGAAGAGCACCATCGGTGTAGAGATGGTCTACAAGGTTAATGGTAAAGAATATGTTTCTGACCGCCTTGTTTACGATATCGCCACCGATAAGGATAGCGTAGTATCGGGCATCAGCAGCGCCGAGAGCGCTCAGAAGGCTGTTAGCACCGAGTGGTATGACCTTACAGGCCGACGTCTGCCCGCAGCCACCAAGGGCATTAACTTGCGCCTCACACGCTTTGCCGATGGCAGCGTGAAGACGGTTAAGGTTGTGAAATAATAAAAGGCTGTAGAGCCTTAAAAACGGATAAAGGGGCCGTTGAGCTATGGTTTTGCTCAACGGCCCCCTTTTTCTTTTTTCGTAAGAAAGAGCTTATTACTTCACGGTGATGAGGTAATAGTTTTTCTTGCCGCGCTGTACCAGCAGATATTTGCCATCGATCAGGTCTTCGGCAGTGATGGTTTGGTCGAAGGTAGCCAGTTTTTCTTTGTTCAGCGATACGCCGCCACCTTGCACCAGCTTACGCATTTCGCCCTTTGAGGCAAACACCTTCACGTCGTCGCGGGTGAAGAGTTCAACGGCGGGCTGACCCAGCTGATCTTTCGGCAGCGTGAAGTGGGGCACACCCTCGAAGATAGAGAGCAGTGTAGCCTCGTCAAACTTCTGCAGCGTTTCTTTTGTACCCTTACCAAAGAGAATGCTTGATGCCTCTTGCGCCATCTCCAGGTCTTCTTTCGAGTGTACCATGGTGGTAACCTCTTCGGCCAGACGCTTCTGCAGGATGCGTCGTCCTGGGTCTTGCTTATGCTCTTCAACCAGTGCCTCGATGGTTTCGCGCTCCAGCGATGTAAATATCTTGATGTAGCGTTCAGCGTCGTCGTCGCTCACGTTCAGCCAGAACTGGTAGAACGAGTAAGGAGTGGTGCGCTTCGGATCGAGCCATACGTTACCGCTCTCGGTCTTACCAAACTTCTTACCGTCGGCCTTGGTGATGAGGGGGCAGGTGAGGGCGAAAGCCTCGGCCTCGTTGCCCAGCGTGCGGCGAATAAGCTCGGTACCAGTGGTCATGTTACCCCACTGGTCGTTGCCACCCAACTGCAGTTTGCAGCCCTTAGCCTGGTACAGGTGCAAGAAGTCGTAGCCCTGAAGCAACTGATAGGTAAACTCGGTGAACGACAGTCCGTCGCGCGAGGTACCGTTCAGACGCTGCTGCACGCTCTCCTTCGCCATCATATAGTTTACGGTGATGTGCTTGCCTACGGTACGTGCAAAGTCGAGGAAGGTGAAATCCTTCATCCAGTCGTAGTTGTTCACCATCTCGGCGGCGTTGGGGCCCTCAGCGTCAAAGTCGAGGAACTTAGCCACCTGCTGTTTGATGCACTCTTGGTTGTGATACAGCGTCTCGGCGTCGAGCAGGTTACGCTCCTGGCTCTTGCCCGAGGGGTCGCCAATCATACCTGTGGCTCCACCAACGAGGATGATGGGCTTATGTCCGCAGCGCTGCAAGTGGCGCAGCATCATGATGCCGCAGAGGTGTCCGATGTGCAATGAGTCGGCGGTGGGGTCGGTGCCGAGGTATGCGGTCACCATTTCTTTTTGCAGAAGTTCTTCGGTGCCCGGCATTATCTGTGCCAGCATACCGCGCCAGCGCAGTTCTTCAACGAAATTCTTTATCATAATTATTATTGGGTTTTTGTTGTTTCTTTTAGGGGCAATGTTTCGGCTTTCTGGGGCTTATGGGGGTTATAGGGCTTATAGGTCCTATAGGTCTTATGGGACTTATAAGACTTATAAGGCTTATAGGGCCATTTATCCCTTATTTTTCACTTTTCCCTTTTCACTTTTCCCTTCTTAGGTGGCACGGGGTCGTATCCGCTGCCTCCCCAGGGGTTGCATCTCAGTATGCGCCAGATGGCCAGTAGCAAACCTTTGATGGGGCCGTGAATGATGAGGGCCTGTCGGGCATATTCAGAGCAGGTGGGTGTGAAGCGGCAGGCGGGAGGCGTGTAGGGCGTGATAAAGCGCTGGTAGAACACGATGGGCAGCAACAGGCAGCCCGTCAGTATCCAAGCGATGGCTTTTAGCGGATGCCGCAGCGCCCATAGCATGGCGTGGGCCACCTTTTTCAGGGCTTTTCTTACGGCCTCGCTCACACGGTGCTGTTTCATTGCTCAGGCGTGTTATCTTTGTTCTCTTGGCCTTGTGCCGTTGGCCCTTGCTTTATGATGCGTTCGGCCAGTCGGTTCAGCATGCTCACCATCTTGGTGTGAATGGTGCGGCTGCTGTGGTGCTGACTGTCTATGTAGATAAAGGCTATGAGCAGCTGCTTTTGCGGCATGTGTTGCTGCATAGCTTGCCACACGGTATGCTTATTCAGGCGATAGGCTTCGCGTATCTGTCGTTTCACGCGGTTGCGGTCAACGGCGTGGTGAAAATGCCGTTTCGACACGCTCACCAGCACCTGAGCACAGGGGTCGTCCGCGTTCACCTTGTTGATGGGCAGATACACCATGCGCAGAGGAAAAGCCGACATGGCCTTGCTGCCCCCGCCCTGAAACAGTCGGTCGGTAAGCTTCACGCTGCACAGCCTTTCGTTTTTTCTGAAGGTGTAGCGTAGCGTGTTATCAGCCTGTAGCGTTGTCATAACAGTAAAAGCGAAAAAAAATATATTATTTTTTGTTCTTTGCCAGATAAGCTTTCAGAGCGCCGGTCATTGAGGGGTGCTCTTTGGTGGGAGCCTCGAGGTCGAGACGGAAGCCCTGGTCGGTCACAGCCTTAGCGGTGGCGGGGCCGAAGGTGGCAATGCGCACGTCGCCCTGTTTGAATGAGGGGAAGTTTTTGGTGAACGCCTTGATGCCTGAGGGCGAGAAGAACACCAGCATGTCGCAGTCGAAGTGTTGTGCTTCTTCTTCAGTAAAGTCGTTGCTCACGGTGCGATACATTACACACTCGGTGTGGTTCAGTTTCTTGGCGTCGAGCAGTTTTGCCACATCGTCGTTGTGCACGCTGCTCAGTGGCACGAGATACTTTTCGTTCTTATGCTTCATCATCAAGGGTATAACGTCGTCGATACGTCCTGTCGAACCGAAGAACACCTTGCGTTTGCGATACTGCACATACTTCTGAATGTAGAGGGCGATGGTTTCTGTTACGCAGAAATATTTCATCTCTTCAGGAATGGTGATGCGCATATCCTTTGCCAGGGTAAAGTAGTTGTCGATAGCGTGGCGCGACGTGAACACAACAGCCGAAAAGTCGAGCAGCGAAATTTTCTGCTGACGGAATTCTTTTGAGCTCAGTCCTTCTACCTTGATAAAGGGTCTGAACACAAGTTCTACGCCATACTCTTTAGCGATGTCGAAATAAGGCGATTTTTCACTCGACGGTTCGGGCTGCGATACAAGAATTTTCTTAATCATTATGATATTAAAAATTTACTTTCAGATAGTTACATATCATGGTCAGTATTCCCCATAGGGCGGCCATGGGTATGATTTCAAGGGTGCAAAAGTACAAAAAATTTTGCACAATAGCCCGCCTTGCGCTGAAAAAGATGTTATACACCTTATAAAAAGACAGCAAACGGGCCAATATCACTATCATGCTGGCACACAACAGGGTGGTAGCGATAGACGTGCCAAAGTAGGCTTGCACCATCACCACAGGGTAAAGCAAGATGCCTTCGGCCGACATAATAACGAGCCACGACTTGAGCCACTGCTTGCCCCGTTGCAGGTCGAAGAACACCCAACTGGTGAGCCAATACGTCAGCGCCTTTATGCCGATAAAGCCCAGCACGGCCAGGGCAAAGATGCCGATAACCATATACTGGTCGATGATGAAAGTGGTGGCCACATAGGTCTGCACGTAGAAGAAGTAGACCAGGCCGATGAGCAGCGCGTTGAGCACAACAAGGAAGAGCTGAAAGCGCAGCTCGGTGCCCGTCTCGCTGATATCTGACAGTCCGTCGCGTCGCGACGAGCGAAAGAAGCGCTGTATCTGCCTGTGCATAAACGTCTTCGACTTAGCGTAGGCCATAGCTCCGAAAATAAAACAGCCCAACAGCAGCAGCGTGATAATGTTGTCGCCAGCAATGCTGTAGGGCACGGGGTCGCCAGCCACCCCTTGTCGGCCCCCAAACATGTCGGGGTGAAAGAAGGGCTTGCCTGTGAAGTACGACTCGCGATAATATTTCGGCAGACTGACATCTCTAAAACTCTTGCCCACGGGCTGCCCAGGTAGGTGCAGGGTGTCGGGGCACTGGCTCCAGGTGATGTCCGACGGCTTGATATGCGCTTGCACGGCCGAGTCTTGCTGTGCGGGCGTGGCATTGCGTGGCAGCCACGACAGCACCTGTCGCACCGTGGGCTGCCAGGTGCGCGGCTGCTGCAACGAGTCGGAGGCGGCACTCTGGCCGCCCCCCACTTCATGGATGTGTGCTATCGAATCGTTCTGATTGATCATTGTTGTTGTTTAAATCCCGAAGGCCTTGCGTATATCCTCTACGCGGTCGAGTTTCTCCCATGTAAACAGTTCTACCTGCATCACCTTAGTGGGGTGATAATGAGAGGTGAAGGTCTTTTCTACCACCTGATACTGGCGACCCATGTGTCCGTAGGCAGCGGTCTCAAAGTAGATGGGCTGGCGCAGTTTCAGTGTGCGCTCGATAGCCTTCGGACGCAGGTCAAACAGCTCCTCAATCTTCTTTGCAATCTCGCCATCGGTCATGTTTACGTGCGAGCGGCCGTAGGTGTTTACATAGATGTTTACGGGTCGTGCCACACCAATGGCGTAGCTCACCTGCACGAGCATCTCGTCGGCCACGCCAGCGGCCACCATGTTCTTAGCAATGTGTCGAGCGGCGTATGCTGCCGAGCGGTCAACCTTTGAGGGGTCTTTGCCCGAGAAGGCACCACCACCATGAGCGCCCTTACCGCCGTAGG
>CAKQFW010000009.1 GCA_934230965.1 uncultured Prevotella sp. | reverse complement strand
AAAGGCCGCCACATCCTGGTTCTACTACGACTATGCCACCAAGGCCATGTTTGTAACGCCTACCGCCGACACCAACGAGTTTATCTCGCCCGAGATAACCCTCACCCGTGCTGGCGACATAGAGCTCAGCTTCTGGGCACAATACGATTATGCCCAATATCAGTATGATGGTGTAACAAAGCGCATCACCATTCATGTTGAAGAGTAAAAGCAAACCTCCTTGTCAACTTAGGCAAGCAAACAGCTCGTCAACTCGTCAACTTGTCAACTCGTCAACTAAAAATATTAACCATTTAAATATTCATTGCAATGAAACTAAAAGGTTTACTACTTACCGCAGCCGTTGCTGCTTCAGCCAATGTTATGGCAACCGATTATTATGTAAAGCCTGGTAATGCCGCTACTGGCAACGACGGCTCGTCATGGGACAAGGCCCTCACCATTTGGGATATCTACCAAAACGAGGCCGTGGCCAAGAAGAAAGAGGCCGACTCGAAGTATAAGAACGGCGACGTGTTCTTCTTTGCTGGCGGTACCTATTATCCCACCCTTGAGGCTGGCGGTGTGGCACAGCGCATCTACCGTGGCTACATCTTTGTAGGTGGTTGCGACCCCACACAAGGCCCTATAACCACATGGCCCACCTATCCATCGGCCACTCCCACTATCTTCTCTGGCGACCTTAATGCCGACGGTGTAGCATCGCCTGGCGACGCCCGTTGCTTGGTAAATATGCGTCTGGGCTCGAAGGGCATGAATACAGCCGACGATCGTTACACCGTGAGCGATGCGTCGCTGAAGCCTCTCACCTTCCACGGCTTCGAGTTTAAGTGTGCCTATAACGAGAGCGAGTGGCCCAGCAGCGAGGCCGCCGATGCCATGACGGGCTGGGGAGCCCTGAGCGTTGTGCAGGGCTGGCTCGAACTGTATAACTGCGATGTGCACGACACCTATGCCGCCAAAGCATCGGGCATGAGCGTGTATGGCTCGCTGTATAACTTGCGCGACTGCCGCTTCTATAACAACCACGCTGTGCAAACGGGTGCCGCCTTGCGTGTAAACATTAATACCGACATTCGTTATTCGCGTGGCACTGTTGAACGTTGCGCCTTCTATAACAATACCCTCGACGACCGCCACGGCGCTGCCATAGCCCTTACCGCTGGCGAGATGTATATCATTAACAGTACCGTGTCGGGCAACACCTCTTATGCCGAAGGCGGTGGCGTAGTGGCCAATGGCGACAAGAACGCTACACGTAAGCTACATATTATCAACTCTACCATCGCGGGCAATACCTGTACCGCCGACCCCACCGAGCTGTATAAGACCGATGCCGAGACGGGTGAGGTTACCAATCCAGGTTCGCTGGTAGGTACCGACCTACGTATTGCTGCCGATGCCAACTTTAACATGTACAACTCAATCGTTGTAGGACGTACCGACGATGGCACCGTGGCTTATGCACCTATCGTGATGAAAGACGCTGCTAAGGGCGAGGCAGCACCTTTGTTTGAACCGCGTTGCGAGTTTGAAAACTTCAACATTACGGGTTCATGCCTCCCATTGATTGAGGCCGACAAGTGGAGCTACATCAAACTGGGTACCACCAATTCGATGCAGGCTGCCAACACCTTTGCTGCCCTCTTTGGCGAGCAAGATATCAACGCCAGCGCTGACAAAGTGCTTGTGCCCAACAAAACCTATATTGAGGGTTTGGCCGCACAAGAGTTTTATCCTCCTTACGTAGCCGACGTAAACACCTATGCTGCACAGTTGGCTACCGAGCCTCTGTTTGCCACCACTGGCTACAAGGTGCCCGACCTAACCGTTGACCAGACGGGTGCCAAGCGTAACGCCAACGACGATGCCGACTACTGCCCTGGCGCCTTCGACGCTTTTGCCAATACCACTGGTATTGCTGGTGTACAGGCTCAGAAGCCCGCTGCACAGAAGTATATGTATAACCTTCAGGGCCAGCGCGTAAACGACGCCTACCGTGGCATCGTTATCGTGAATGGTAAGAAGGTGGTGAAATAGTTTTTTTAAGTTGACGAGTAGACAAGTTCTTGTCAACTCGTCAACTTGTCAACTCGTCAACTAAAAAATCCCATGTCTCGGAATAAACTTTTCTTCGCACTACAAGTGCTGTTCTGCCAACTGTTTGCTGCCGTTGCCTTGGCACAAACCACCACACTTAACGTTGGTACCTATAACATACGCTGCCCCAGCAATGGCGATACGGGTGAGCGCGATTGGAGCCAACGTCGCGATGCCGTGGTGCAGACCCTCAAAGACAATGCCTACGACATTGTAGGCTTAAATGAATGTCATGGTGGCCCCATCCTGGCCTATATTGAGCAGCAGCTTACCGATTATACCGTGGTGAAATATAGCGACCTGAAGAGCCCTGGCACCACCACCGAAAATTTCAACCCCATCTTCTTCCGCACCGACAAGTTTGAGTTGCTCGACGATGGCGTTTATTATCTCGCCACCGACCTCACACGTCCCACCATTAGTTGGGATACAATGTTAACAACATACGCTTTACTGTGTGGGCCAAGTTGCGCATAAAAGCCACCGACGAGGTGTTTTATTTCTTCGAGACACACCTCGACCATCAGGGCGACGACTCGCGAAACGAGCAGGCACGCATCAATATGCAGCAGGTGCGCACCATTGCTGGCAGTTACCCCGTCGTGCTGTGTGGCGACCATAACTCGAGCAAGACGCGCATACCCTTCTATCAGATGATGGGCAGCTACATGCTCGACGCTCGTACCGCTGCCGCTACCACCCAAGGCATTGAGCAAGGCGATGGCACGCTGTCGAAACATAAGGTCAATGGTCAAGACTTTTGGGACCCCAACTACCACACCAGCACTCGTCTCGACTATATATGGGTGCGTGGCGCCAAGGTGTCTTTCTATAAGACCATTAACGACACCTACGGCCGCAAGCAAACGCCCAGCGACCACTTTGCCATCAAGGCCACCATTACGCTGAACGCTTACACCCCTAACCATACCCAACGCCTAACCGCCGATGCCGACATTGCTGAGGCTATTGCCAACGCTCAGGCTGGCGACACCCTTATGATACAGGCTGGCCGCTTGACGTTGCCTGGCTCGGGCAAGACGGCCACCGTGAAGATAAACAAGTCGCTTACCATCATGGGTGGCTATAATGCCGACTTCAGTGCCCAAACGGGCTATACCGAGCTGTGTGGCGACGTAAACCACCTTATCACCGTAAGCCAAAACTGCGCCCTCGAGCTGTCACACTTCGACCTACATGGCGGCAATGCCCCTCAGGGTGGCGCAACGGCTCAGGGTGGCGCTATTTATAGCACGGGATCGATGGTTCATCTTGACCACTGTTTGGTGCACGACAATACAGCCTACAGCAATGGTGGTGGTGTGTATTGTTCGGGCCAAATAAACGTTAGCCACTGTCAGTTTTATAACAATACCTCGCTGTATGGCTCGGGCGGAGCACTTTATACACCCGCCAACACCAGCGAACTGGTTTGGCGCTACTCGGTGCGCAACAGCCTCTTTTATAACAACAAGGGCACGATGGGTGCCGCCTGTTACATAGGCGCGTTCTCACAGTTGCACGTTAGCGCTTGCGCCTTCTACGACAATGTAGCCACCACAGCCGGCACCTTCTATGCCAGTCGCACAAAGTATAATAGCAAGGTGTGCTTCGTAAACAATACATTTGCCAACAATACGCTTACGGCTACCGCTGTGGCAGGTCTGCCTGCCAATAACCGTGGTGGTTCGGCCATCTGGCTCACCCTTAATGGCGAGGGCACATCAGTAGCACTGGTCAATAATACTATTGTGGGCAACCAAGCTTCTTGTCTGGCCGATGGCACTACGCCCACCGACTTCTGTGGTGCAGCCGTACAGGTAAGCACCGATGCCACCGTGCGCCTCTACAATAACATCATTGCGGGCAACAGCTCAAACGCCTCGACTGGTGGCGATGTGTATCTCACCAACCTAACACATGTCGATACGCAGCGCAACGTTTACTCGTCATCGGCCAATTGCCACATGAATTTCTCTGACAACGACCTCTTCATGTCAACCAATGCGTCGGCCTTCAGTGCCCTCGCCACCTTGCTCGATGGCGAGAATGTTGATGGCAAGTTTGTGGCCAATGTTACCGACGATTCGGACACCCGCATTGTGGCCGTAAAAAGCCTCGTGTTTGGCACCAAGACCATTAACGATGTGCCTGCCGACAACTATAACGAGAGTCGTTTCATAGGCGATGTTGACGATGATGCCGACATTAAGTCTGTTCTCACCACCGACCAGCGTGGCGCCCTTCGCAATACCAGTGGCGCTGGCGTGCGCGGCGCCTACGAGTATGGTGCCGTATCGGCCATTAGCACCCCAAACGTGGCGCCCACTGCTCGTCCCACTAATAATATAGCGTATAACCTGCAAGGGCAGCGTGTGAGCGACAGCTATCGCGGCATCGTGATTGTGAATGGCAAGAAGTTATTAAGATAAGAATACGAACCAACAAAACAATATTAACATGAAATTGACACGTTTCTTTACAAAGCTTATGGCACTGTGTGCTATCTTTGTACTGGGTGGCCTCTTCAATATGGCTCGGGCCAATGAAGCCGACACCTCTACCGACCCTACCGACGACACTGTGCGCGTGCTGTGTATAGGCAATTCGTTCACGGTCGACGCCGTAGAAGATTATCTTTCGCCCATCCTCCGCTCGGTGGGTAAGAAGGTTATCTTGGGCTACCCCTATAAGGGTGGCACCACCCTTGAGATGCACATGGGATATATTAATGCCAAGAACCCCATCTACAATTATCGAAAGATTGATGCCGAGGGAGCCTATACGGCACAGGCTAATACCACCTTCGATGTAGGATTGAAAGATGAGGCGTGGGACTATGTGGTTATTCAAACCGACCACAACTATAGCGGCGTGTATAGCCACTATTTTCCGTTTCTTACCGACCTTATGAACTATGTGAAAACCAATGGTAAGAACCACAATCCTAAGTTTTTCTTGTATATGACATGGGCTTACGATGCCTCGTCTACCTACAAAGATTTTCCTCTTTACAACAACGACCAGATGACGATGTATAACGCCATCATCGACTGTGCCTACCGTGCTGCTGAACAGGCTGGCATCAGTACCGTAGTGCCCGCTGGCACCGCTGTACAGAACGCTCGCACCACCTATATTGGTCAGAACATGAACCGCGATGGCTATCACATGAACTTTGAGTATGGCCGCTACCTCGTGGGCTTGACCTATGCTGCTGTAGTGTTTGGGGTCGACCCACAAACCGTTACCTATCATCCCTCAACCATTAGCGATAATCTGGCACAGTTGTGTCGCGACGCAGTAACGGCAGCCTTGGCTAAGCCTAAGGAAATAACCTCGCTCAGCGATAAGTGGGGCGTAAACCCCGATGTGCTGAACCAGCCTCTGGCGCGCAAGGTAAGCATCAGCCTCGAAACCGAGAAGGCCGATGAGATGATGGGCTCGAAATGGAACTTTATTAATGCCACCGACCCGATGGCGGTGACTGAAAACCTGATTGATGATGCCTTTGTTCCCACTGCCGTAAGGGTGAGTGTGAACAAGGCGTTCAGCGCCACCGAGCCTGGCTCGTTGTTGCTCACAGGGCTGTATCATGGTCAAACCTACGACATCACACTGTCGTATCTCAACGCTGGGCAACCTGCTACCATTGTGCAGCACGCCATTGCTCCTGACGTTAACGGCCGTGTGTATGTTGATGCCGAGACGGCCAGCGCACAGGGCGACGGCATTGACGGCCTCTACGCCATCGAGATACAGCCCAGCTTGCAATATACGGCTGCCGACGGACAAACCGCTACCCTCGACCCCACAGTAGGCATACCCGAGCGCATTGCCCCGGGTACCCCTTGGGATGGCACCGCTACTTCTGAACCCGCGCTGGGGTCGGGCAACTGCTATGTGATTAATGCTGCTGCCGAACTGGCTTGGGTGGCCAATATTTCAAACCAAGGCAACACGGCAACCAATATGCTCATCACGCAAGATATTGACCTGGGCGGACATAAATGGACACCTATTGGTAAGGCCAAATATTATAACGGAAGCATCAAGGGCCAAGGCCACACCATTAGTGGCCTGTATCTTGAGCCTACCGCTGCCGACGCTGTCAGTGGCTTTATTGGTCAAACGAATGGCGCGGGCACCATCAGCGACCTAAACCTTGAGGGAAAAATGGTGGTGAAGAAGTTGCCAACGGCAAAAAATGCCGACTATGGTTCGTTCATAGGTCTGGCCAATGCGCTGAAGGCGCTTAGCAACTGCCACGCAAAGGTTGACATTGAGGGCGAAGGTGGCTGTGGTATCTATCAGGGCGGACTCATTGGTCGTATGAAGGCCACTCGTGTAGAGGGCTGCTCGTATGAGGGCACCATGACCATTGGCGCCACCAACACCAAGACCAAGGGTTACGGCGGATTGGTAGGTACGGCAAACAGTACGGTAGAAGGCGCTGTGGGCAGTATTGAAAACTGCTGGATGACGGGCACCGTGAAGAACTCCTCATCGGCCTCGTGCACCTATGGCGCGGCCATCATAGGTTACGCTAACCTGTCGAAAGGTGTGCTTACCATTAAAAACAATTATGTGAGCGGACAGTTGCTGTGCACAGGCACCCAGCCCACCAACTATGCTGTGGTTTCGGCAAAGTCGACGGGCGTGAAGACGCACACTGTTCTCGGCACCAACTATGCCATTAACACCTTGCCCGAAGATAAGAACGCCACTCAGGTTAGTGAAAACGATGTACACAGCGGTATGTTGTGCTATCTGCTGAACCTTGATCAAGAGAAGGCTGTGTTCGGACAAGACCTTTCAGTGGCCGACAGCCACCCCGTGCTGCTGGTTGAGGGACAGGCCGTGCAGCGTGCCTACTTTTATGTGGATGCCATGCAGTATGAGACTACCTTTAATAACGGAAAACTGGTGCTGCCCGCCAATAACCCCTCGAAAGAAGGTATGCAGTTTGATGGCTGGTTCGATGCTGCCGAGGGAGGCAATGCCTTTACCGCTGGCGCTACCATAGACCCCGACGCTTCGTTATACGCCCATTTTAGCGTGCCCTCGGGCATCAACCAGGTCGAGGCAGAAGAAAACCTCCAGCCTCTTCGTCACTACACCTTAGACGGCCGCGTAGCCCCCACTACCTTTCGTGGCATTGTGGTAACTGAAAAGGGAAAGAAAATGGTGAAGAGATAAAAGGCTATAATATGAAACAAAGGCTATAAAGGAAAAGGCTATAAAGCCCCTAAAACCAATAACAATAAAAACCCATGAAGAAAAGAAAGATAGGGCTCTTCCCTAAGGTGGTGTGTGCCATCATTGTTGGCTCGCTGTTAGGATTGGTGGCCCCCGAATTTTTAGTGCGACTGTTCAAAACCTTTAATGGCATTTTTGCACAGTTGCTAAAGTTTATCGTGCCCTTATTGGTGCTTGGCTTGGTGTCGCCCTCAATTATGCGTTTGGGCAAGGGCGCGGGCAAGATACTGGTTACGGTGGTAGGCCTGTCATATCTCTCAACGGTGTGTGCAGGCTTCTTCGCCTTTGGCTGTGCCAGTTGGCTGCTGCCCCATTACCTGTCGGTGGGCGAGATTAGCCCTACGTCGGCACAGGCTGCCGAGGTGCTGCCCTACGTAAGCCTAAAGATACCACCCGTGTGCGACATCCTTACCGCCCTGTGTCTCTCGTTTATGATAGGTGTGGGTGCCATCTTTACGGGTGGAACCGCCATGCGTAAAGCTTTCGACGAGTTTGGCGACATCGTGAAGCTTACCATTGAGCGCGTAATTATACCGCTGTTGCCGTGGTATATCTTTACCATGATGTGTGAGATGAGCTTTCGTGGACAGCTCGCCATCGTGGTGGGGTCGGGCGTAAAGGTTATCCTTACGGGCGTATGCCTCTCTATTGTTTACCTCGTGTTGCAATATGTGGTGGCGGGCATCGTTGCTGGCAAAAACCCGTTGCGCTGCCTGTGGAAGATTGTGCCTGCCTACCTCACCGGCTTCTCTATCTGTTCAAGTTCGGCGGTGATACCTGTTACCCTTGAGTGCACCCAGAAGATGGGCGTAAACAAAGAGATAGCCGACTTTACCGTACCCCTTTGTGGCACCGTTCACATGTGTGGCTCTACCATTAAGCTCATCACCACATCGGTGGCCGTAATGTTTATGTCGGGTATGGATATTAATTTTGCGCTTATAGCTAATTTTGTATTGCTGCAAGCCATTTCGGCTGTGGCTGCGCCGGGCGTGATGGGTGGTGTGCTGATGGCATCGGTAGGATTGCTGGAGAGCGTGCTTGGCTTCTCGGCTGAGCAAAGCGCCCTTATGATGACCATTTATTTGGCTCTCGATGGCTACGGCCCTGCCTGTAACGTGAGTGGCGATGCCGCCATAACGCTCATTGTAGATAGGCTGTTTGGCCGAAAAGCCCAATGATGCGATTGTAAGAAAGGGAGATGCTCCTTTGTTTTCTTAAATGAAAGATACAAAAAAAGTGTAAGCAATACAAAAAACGATTGCTTACACTTTTTTTATTGGGTGATATTGATGTGTTAATGCTTTGTGCCTGTCTTTAGCGGCATGCGTAGAACGAAGCACCGTGAACGGCCATGCGAGCCTGGAAGAGGCCTGCCTCGTCTTGTGTGAGCTTCAAGCTTTCGCCGTTGGGCATATAAGCCTGAATGGTGCCATCATCGTTGAAGGTGAAGAGGTTAACCACCTGTCCGTCGTGCTGCTCGCTCCAGGTCTTGGTTTTCTTATCGTATACAAAGAAAATTTCTTCGCCAGTGGGTTTCTTTATCTTATAACCGTTCTTCAGCGTGGTAACGGCATAGTAGCGTCCATCTTGTCCCATCACCTCGGTGGTGGTGCCTACGCGTTGTGCCATGGGGTTGCTGCCTGACCAAAACTCGATGGTGTTGAGTACCAATGCGTCGGCCATACCGCAGATAGCGTATGCGGGCGAGATGATGATGAAGATAAGCTCGTTAAGAAATTTCTCGCTGGTGGCCTGACGGTTCCAGTTTGCCAGACGGTTGAACAGGCTGAACGATCCTACGCACGAGGTGGTGAGCATGGCACCAGCCATGAACAGTGTAGCTACTTTCAAATGCTTCATTCTCATAATACAAAGGTTTTTACTGATTAGAATATGCGATTAGATGGGTAAAGGTAGCGAATAATTATCTATGTCGGCTACTTTCATGCTTCCTTTTAATATTTTTTTACGGTTGTGGGCTTGTGGGGCTTATGGGTTTTATGGGTCTTATAGGTCTTATAGGACTTATAGGCCTTATAGCTTTTATCCCTTATAAGCCTTTAAGCCTTACGCGGCAGTCTTCCAAAATTTGTGTTAGGTCTTGCACTGTTTCGGCGCGCAGCATGGCGATGCGTGTTTGGCGGAAGTCGGGTATGCCTTTGAAGATGGGCGAGGCGGCCAGATGGCGGCGTGTGTGCAAGATGCCACGATACTCGTCAATGCGCTCGACGTTGATGCGCAGCTGCTCTTCCAAGATGTCGATCTTGTGGTCGAGGTCAAGAGTGGGGTCGGCGGGAAGACCATCGAGATAGTCGCGCATCTCCTTAAAAATCCAGGGGCGGCCAAAGGTGGCGCGGCCCACCATCACGGCATCTACGCCATAGCGGTCGAAGGCCTCCTTGGCCTGTTCGGGCGTGGTGATGTCGCCATTGCCTATGATGGGTATATGTATGCGTGGGTTGCGTTTCACCTCGCCTATGAGGGTCCAGTCGGCCTCGCCAGTGTACATCTGAGCCCTTGTGCGGCCATGAATGGTGAGGGCCTGTATGCCACAGTCTTGCAGCTGTTCGGCCAGCGTGGTGATAACGAGGTTGTCGGCGCTCCAGCCCAGTCGGGTTTTCACCGTCACGGGTGTGTTTACGGCCTTTACCACCTTTTCGGTTATCTCGAGCATGAGGGGTATGTTTTGCAGCATGCCTGCGCCCGCACCCTTGCCTGCCACCTTCTTTACAGGGCAGCCAAAGTTGAGGTCGATAACGTCGGGGTGAGCTTGCTCTACTATCTTGGCAGCTTCGACCATGGCGTCGACGTCGCGGCCGTATATCTGTATGCCTACGGGGCGCTCTTCGTCGCTGATGGTGAGCTTATTGACGGTAGATTTTATTGAGCGCACGAGGGCTTCGGCGCTCACAAACTCGGTGTAGACCATTGAGGCGCCATAGCGTTTGCACAAGAGGCGGAAGCCTATGTCGGTGACGTCTTCCATGGGAGCCAGGAAGATGGGGTGGGGGCCAAATTCTATGTTTCCTATTTTCATTGTTTTTTCTTTTAATGGTGGGGTGAGGAAGCCTTCCTAAGCCTTTATAGGCCTTTCTAAGCCTGGGTGACTGAGGGTGCTTATGGTTACTTTTACGCTAAGGGTTCTGCCAAGCCGCTTTCTATGAGCTGCTGGCAGCCTGCCGAGAGGGTGGTGCCGTTGATGCCCCTCCAGGCGAAGCAGGGGCGGTGGTAGTGGCGGGCGTGGTGCATGGCCGATAGGGCCCCGCCTCGGGCAGCGCTCTCTATAATGTAAACCTCGTCGGCCAAGGCCGCGATGAGGCGGTTGCGCTGTAAGAAACGCGAAGCGAGAGGCTTGGTGCCGAGCGGATATTCGGTGAGCAGTGCTCCTTGTCGTGTCATGGCTTCGGCCTCGGGGCGGTGAGCGGCGGGGTAGAGGGTGCCTAAGCCGTGCCCCAAGATGCCTACGGTGGCGATGTTGTCGGCCAGTGCCTGACGGTGTGCGCTCACGTCGATACCTTTGGCCAGTCCGCTCACCACCAGCAGTTGGTGTCCGTAGCGTTGGTGCAGCGTTTGCACCAGTTGCTGCGTGCGCTGTCGGCCTTCGGGTGTGCAGTGTCGTGTGCCCACGATGCTTACCACGTGCTTGGCGTTTAGGTTGGCAGGGCCCAGTTGGTAGAGCACCAGCGGAGCGTCGTTGCACGTCATAAGGCGCAAGGGGTAGTCAGGGCCGCCGTATAGCAGCGAGCGTATGCCATAATGCGATAGGGCTTGCAGCTCGTTGTCGGCCCAGCATAGCGCCTGTTCTGTGCCCTCGGCATTAAGAAAACGTAGCGTTTTGGCTGCCGACCCAATGCCTTGCACGGTTTGCAGCAGTTCGGCTTCGTCGTACAGTTGTAGGTGTACAAGGGCCATAGCGCTCCTTATTTCCTCTTTATCAATCATTACTTCTCTTCTTACAGGAAGGGCTGAAAGGTGTTATTGCTTCTTACAGGAAGGGTTGAGGTGTTATTATTTCTCTTCTTCTTTCAGGAAGGAGGCGAAGGCGTTGTCGTAGTCGGAACTGTTAGACAGACGACCGTTTACCAGCACAACCAGTTCCGTGGTGCTTTTGAAGCAGAGTGCGCCATCGCTCTTGCGATAGAGGTCTTGGTTGAAGATGTAGCGCAAGCCCTCTTTCTTCAGCCCGAGGCGTGATATAAAAATGTCTTCGCAGCGCAGCGGTTGCTTATATTGCAGGTTCATGCGCGCCACCACGGCGTCGACGCCCTGCTCGTGTAGCTGTGAGAAACTAACGCCGAGCGAAACCAGAAAGCGGTGACGGGTGTGCTCGGTGTAATGCAGATAGTTGGCGTTGTTTACAATGCCTTGGATGTCGCACTCGTAGTCGCGAACCTCCATTTCTGTTTCAAAGATATATTTTTGCATATTGTTTTGTTTTTTGGGGAGGGTATGGGGTTATGGCCTTATAGGTGCTATGGGGCTTATAGGTCCTATAGGGCTTATGGGGCTTATAGGGCTTGTGGGGCTTGTGGGGCTTATGGGGCTTATAGGTCTTATAGGGCTTATAGGTCTTATTGTCGTTATCTTTTCTTCAGTGCCTCATACCCAAAGCGGCAGCGTAGGCAGTCTTTGCGGTCGCAGTATTGGCGTTTTAGCTGTATGAGGGCTTGAGTGTCGGCGGCGTTTTCGGCTTGTAGACCGCATTGTTGCCACAGGCGCACAATGTTGTTGTCTTCGGGCTTTAGCTGTTCCAGCAGCGTGATGGCGCGGTGGCAGAGCCGTTCGTCGTCGCGGTGGCAGCCGTAGGCATACAGCATGGGCACCACGGTGTTGATAATGATGATGTCGGTTGAGGCTGTTGAGAGCCGTTTCTCGTTTTGCCGAGCCTCATGCCCGAAGGTGTAGTGCGTTTGCCAGTAGGGCGTAACCTTTGTCGACAGTGCGGTGCGCAACTCTTTTATAGTGGTGCAGTCGGCCATGATGCTGAGCGAGCATTGTCGCGAGTGATACAGGTGCGCCAACTGTGCCAAGCGTATATACGGGAAGTTTTGCGGACGCAGCCGTAGAAAGCGCCACTGCCGAGCGTCGATGGCTTCGAGGCGGAACTTATGAGCAAGGTAATTATACTCGTTTGAGAGGCGTTGAAAATAATCGTCGGCCGCCGTCTCTACCTGCCTGTGTGCCGCTGTGGCCGCCACGTTTAGCAAGCCCGCCTGTCCCAAGAACAGCGCCTCAATCTGGAAGAGGTCGTCGCGGTGATGAGCGGCAGCGTCGAGCGATAGGTTTGTGGCCCACGCCTCCAGCGCGTCGCCATTGATGCCGAACCCAAAGTTGCGAGCCAGCGTGATGAAGAACGCCCGCTCCCAGTCGGCCCCACACTGTTTAGCCCGCTGTATGATGGCTTCGGCCTTTTGCTGCAGCCGTTCGGTTTGCAGCACGCTCATCCAGCTATGCTTTGTGAGGTTTGGTAGCCCAGCTATGACGCTGTGACACGGCGGATACGCATCTTCGTGCAGCAGCGCCTCATAGTTGTCTTTCACGCTTTGCGGTATGGGCAGCACCAGCAGTGGCGGCTGTTGTCCATCAGCGCATAGCGCCTGTGCGCCATCGTCTAGTTCAACCACGTGCAGCACCACATTGTCGTAGGCGGGGTCGGTGTTGTGATGATGCGCCAGCCAGTCAGACGTCTTCAGGTGTATCTCTACATTTCCCACCCACATGGTTCCTGCTATGCGCACCTTGGCATTGAAGAAGTCGGGCCCCGCGTTGCGGTTTAGCAATCCGGGGTCGATAACCTCAACCTCTTGCCCCTTTGTGGTGGCGAGAGTGGTGAGCGGGAAGAGTTTATGCTTCCATACGTAGTGTAGTAGCTGTTCCATGGTGATGGTAAGAGTTGGATATGCAAAACTACAAAAAAAGTCCCGAACTCGTTGTGAGTACGGGACCTTTTTCTTCTATTTTCAGTAAATCCTTACTTCTTCAGCACTTTCTTCACGCTGCCGTCGGCGCCCTTCACAATGTAGAGGCCGGGCTTGGTGATAGCGTTTACGCGCATACCGCCGATGGTGTAGACGCCAGCGGCCTGAGCCTGAGCAGCCTGAGCACCGTTGATGCCCGATGTGATGCCCTGAGCGTCGCCCTTCTTAATGTTGAGGGTGTAGACGTTAGTGGTGGCGAGGTCGTTAGAGGTAATCTCGATGGTAGCCTTACCGTTGGCGATGGTGGTGTTTACGTAGGCACCCTTACCGTCGCTCACAGCCTTCAGGTTCTGGGCAGTAACGTCGAAGGGCACGGTAGCGGTATATTCTTTTGTCTCGCTGTTAACGTTGTTTACGGTAAACACCTCGCCGTTATCGGCGGTCAGGGTGATGGCCTTCAAGCCAGCGTTGTAAACAAAGCTCAGGTCGTCAACATACAGCAGGTCGCCGTCAGAGCCCTGACCAGCGTCGGCATTGGTTGAGAGGGTTACGAGCACCGACTTAGCTTTAGCGCCATACTGTGCGAAAGCGTCGTAGCTGAAGGGGATGGTAAACTCTTTCCACTCGTCGCCAGTCTCAGCAATCTTTGCGTTGCGAGCTTCGCCCACCACGTTGGTGTAATTGGTCTCAGAGGGAGCCGGCTCATGAAACTCGGTACCGTCGTTGATGATGGCGGTAGCGGTGGCATAGGGGTGGTCGGCGTTAGGTGTGCCTTGTTTAAACTTCAGCCATACCTTCATGGCGTCGGGCATGCTGTAGAACGTAGCGTAGAAGGGGTCGCCGTGTGCATCCTTATCGGTATTGCTCATATCGCTCCACGCATAGTTTGCGTTGGTGTTGCTGGGAGTAACGTCGCCAGTGTTCATGCGGCCAGTGGTGATGGTGCCGTTGGCGATGGCTATGAACGCGTAAAAGCTCTTCAGCATAAGGCTATGCTTGCTAGTAGAACCAGGGCGCACGTCATCGCACTTAAAGGTTACGGGGGTGTAACCAGCCAAGTAAACGAGGGCGGGATCGCCCGAAGCGCTCATGAACGAGTGCCAGTAGTCGGGTTCGTCGCTGGTAGATTTAGCATTGGGATCGTCGGGCGAGGTTACTGTTGCTGTGTGATAAGTATCAAAGCCAGCGTTGGGCAGCTGATACTTGGCCGTGCCGAAGGTAACCTTGATTTTCTGGTTTAGTTTCTCCATGATGATGTCGATGTTGGCGTAGAAGTCGCCGTCGCGCAACTCACCAATCATGTCGATGGGCACACTCTTCAGCATTAAATCCAGACTACCGCCTTTGATGGCGATGTTTTTCTTTACCTTCAGCATCAGTGTTTGGCCGTTTGATACGGCGGGCACGTCGGTAATGATGATGTTGCCCACGTTCATCGTCATTTTGTCCAGTTTGAACTTAAAGTTCATCAGCTTCAGGGTATAGTTGCCATCGGCCTGCTTCTCTATGGTGATGTCAGAGGTCTGATCTACTGTAGCGCCGTTGATGTCAATGTGCAACGGTCCGTTGTAGGTGTCGGCCATGCCAGTGAGAGCGGTCATGGCTACGAATAATAATGTAAATAACTTTTTCATTTTTCTTTACCTTTTATTGTTTTTTGGGTTTACTGTTTTCTTTATTTTAGCTTATACGTTATACCTATGGTGCCGTATATGGGGTACATGGTTTGCTCAATGGTTTTAAAATTGCTTTTGAAGATGCCTGTTAAGCCCCATGCAATGTCGGCGTAGGCGCCCCATCGTTTTGAGAAATACCAGTCGGCGCCAGCGTTGATGCCAAACTGCAGGTGTCGTAGGTCGTCAGAGAAATCGTAGGTGCCACGCGAGCTCTCGTCCGACCCAATGTTTATCTTATTGCCTGTGGGGTCGCCCACACGCAGATGTCCGTCGTAGGCATAGCCCGAGAAATTGTTCGACAGCACGTAGCTGAGGTATGGGCCCGCCTTCAGTCGCACACGTCCCAGGTCGTAGGTGGCCTGTAGGGGCAGTGTTACCATCCACTCGTCAACCTCGGTCACCACGCCACCCGTAAACATGCCGCTCACGGTGCGTCCGCCTTGTCGCATCTCCATGTGATAGTTTTTCACGTCGGCATCGGTCTTCATGTTCTTGTTTTCGTAGTGAAAGCCTGCCAGCACACCCCATCCGTTGCCCAGGGGCTTGTAGGCGTCGAGCGCCAGCGTAATGTTAGGCTTCACCGAAAATTTGTTCAAGCCACGTATCTCGGCCGGCATACCCAGCGGTGCTGTGCCGCCCAGCGCATAGCCAGCGCGAGCATAGTAGGTGAGGTTGTCGAAGATGCCGATGGCCATTGCCTGAGCCGATACGGCCATTGCCATGGCGGCTGCTATGATGTATCTTTTCATACGTTTCAGTTTGTTTCAGCGTTATACATTTACTCTTCCCACGACAGGTGCACATCGTCAATGCACAGCGTGCTGCCCACGGCACCCTGGAAGTCGGCGCCCTTAAAGCTCGACGTAAACACCACGGTCAGGTTATAACCATGACGTGCCAGCGTGGCGGGGTCGATGTTGGCGGTGTAGGTGAAGGGTATGTTGAAGGCAGTCCATTCGTCGGTGGTCTTCACCTCGTCGATGATGGCTGTTGCCACGATGAGGTTGCTGGTGCGCACGTTGCTGCCATCGAGCGTTACGGCCTGACCCTTCTCGTCGGTGTTACGATACAGCACGGCGTAAATGTCGCCACGGTCGGTGAGGGTGGGGTCTATTTTGTTGTCGCGGTTGGTAAACTGCTCGCCTGGTTTATACTTATAGTAGCCCGATAAGCTGAGCGGCTTCTTGCTTACGGGCACGCCAAACATGGTGGCCTTCAGCGTCTCGCCCAGCGCTTCGGCGAGGTCGAACTTGCCAAGGAAGAGGTTGCCGGCGGCGATAGGCATGTTCATGAGCATGCCGAAGGGGCCTGTGCTGCACGTGGTAAGGCGCACACCTTTGCCTGTGCGTCCGTTGTCAATGCTCACGCTGGGAAATTGGTCCTTGGTTACATGGTTTTCTTCTGTTTCCATGCCCATGCTGATGTCGAAGCCGCCATTGCCCGTTGCCCAGCAGTCAATGATATAGCCATCGTCAAAGGATTCTACCCATGCGTCGTAGGGACGGTTACAGCCTTCGGTCACCATCTGCACGTTTTCAAAGTTGAAGTTGCTGATGGCGTCGAGAGTGCGCATGCCCATGCTCACGGTGTAGGTGCGGTTCCACTGTCCGTCTTCCGATGTCACGGTATATTGCACCGTCTTGCCATCAGAAAAGTCGCGCGGCGTGTTCAGGGGCTGGCCGTCGGTGGCGGTCACCGTAGCGCCTGGCGTTACCCTAAACTGTGGTACAATGGCCGTAAGGTCGGCTTCAGGCAACACCTTAAACTTAATGTTGCGCTCGCTCGACAGCACCTTCACCAACGTGTCGTTGTTGTTGAAGAACATGGCCTCGGGATTGTCTACATGAATATACGCTTGCTCAATGTCACATTCGGCATTGAGGGGCTCGTCCTTGAAGCATGACGTGAGCGTGGCCGACACGCACAGCATGCCAAGGGCAAAAAATGTTCCTTTCATTAAAAAACCTATTATCTTTTAGTTCAGAAAAAGAGCGCGTTACGGGCTGCCTGATGCCCCTGCTTCTCTTTTTATAAATAATGTATCGTGTGCAAAGTTAAGAGAAAAACATTTCTTGACCAAAAGTTTTTGTTGAAAAAGATGCTAAATAGCACTTTTATTGCCCTTTAGATGTAAAAATGACAATATAAAAGGAAAATGTGACCTATCTGTAAGCCCCATTAAGTAAAATTAAAGCCCACGATGCCACGCGCCCCGTTTTTTTTCGTACCTTTGCCCTCTGTATAGTAGTGGCCATGAAATGTTTGTGCACAATATAACGTGCAAACCTACAAGCCATTACCTTACCAAGCATAAAAAACAAAAACACAAACCAGTATGAATATAGCATTGATAGGCTACGGCAAGATGGGCAAGATGATAGAACAGATAGCCCGCGAGCGTGGCCACAACATTGTGAGCATTATTGATGTTGATAACCAAGATGATTTCGAGTCGGAGGCCTTCGCCTCGGCCGATGTAGCCATCGAATTTACGTCGCCCACAGCCGCTTACGGCAACTATCTGCGCGCCTTCAAGGCGGGCGTGAAGGTGGTGAGCGGGTCGACAGGTTGGATGAAAGACCACGAGGCCGACGTGCGCCGCATGTGTACCGACGAGGGCAAGACACTGTTTTGGGCATCAAACTTCTCTATCGGCGTGGCCATCTTCTCGGCCGTAAACCGCTATTTGGCCAAAATCATGAACGGCTTTGCACAGTATGATGTTCACATGGAAGAAACGCACCACATACATAAGCTCGATGCCCCCAGCGGCACCGCCATCACACTGGCCGAAGAGATTATTGATGGCCTCGACCGCAAACACGCGTGGGTAAAGGGTGTGCAGCAACATGCCGACGGCACCGTGACGGGCACCAACGTCTGCAATGCCGACCAGCTGGCCATTGAGAGCATACGCCGCGACGAGGTGCCAGGCATACACAGCGTGGTGTACGACTCGGAGGCCGACAGCATCACCATCACACACGATGCTCACTCGCGCAAAGGCTTCGCCTTAGGCGCCGTGCTGGCAGCCGAATATACGAAGGAGCATAGCGGACTGCTGACCATTGGAGATATGTTTAAGTTCTAAGAAGCCCCACCCCCGCACCGCGCGTTGCGCGGCTTCCCCCTCCCCGTTCTTGCTCTAGCAAGCGACCAAAGGTCGAGCGGGAGAGGGGAGTAATATGCTTTGTGGGCTATTCGTTTGTATTAATTATACTATTAATTCACTAATAACAATAACGCCCTTTTACTTTTGCTGCTTATGTTGCTTTGCTAATCCTTGCATTGCTTATGGCAGCTTTAGGTTAGGGCCCTTAATTTATGATTGACAAAGAAAAAGCAAAACTCGACCCCCGCAAGCAGTGGGCCAAGTTTATCGTTGTGCTCGTGCTCTATCTGCTCTTCCTGCTTTGGGTGAAGAGCTGGCTCGGACTGGTAGTGGTACCCTTCATCTTCGACGTGTATATCACCAAAAAGATACAGTGGCAGTGGTGGCGCGATGCCGAGCCCGTGGGCCGCTTCATAGGCTCGTGGGTCGACGCACTGGTGTTTGCCCTCGTGGCCGTATATTTTATCAACCTGTTCTTCTTCCAGAACTATGTCATCCCCACATCATCGCTCGAAAAGTCGTTGCTCACAGGCGACTACCTCTTCGTGTCGAAGGTGAGCTACGGCCCCCGCAAGCCGCAAACACCCCTCACCATGCCCCTCACACAGCACACGCTGCCCGTGTTTGGCGTGAAGAGCTACATTGAGTGGCCGCAGTGGAAGTATGAACGCGCCAAGGGTCTGGGACACGTGAAGCTGAACGACATCGTGGTGTTCAACTATCCCGCTGGCGACACGCTGTGCGCTGGCGAACGCTGGCAAGGCTCCGACTACTACCAGATGGTGTATGCCTATGGCGAGCAGCTGTTGGCACGCAACGCTGGCATGCCTAAACTCGACTCGATGACGCGCGTGCAGCAGCGCCAATACTTTGACAAGGTGTATGCCACAGGTCGCGCCTACATCATGGCCGACCCCGACATGCAGCAGTTTGAGGGCATCATCACACGCCCCGTCGACCGCCGCGAGAACTATGTGAAACGCTGTGTGGGTCTGCCCGGACAGACACTGCAAATAAAGAACCACATCATCTACCTCGACGGCAAGGCTAACAAAGAGCCCGACAACGTGCAGTATTCTTACTACATCAAGTTGATGAACAACATACCCGACGAGCTGATGAAGGAGCTGAACATCTCGCAAGAGGACATCACCATGCTGAACGAGCGCGGATATATGACGCTGACAAACAAGGCACTGAAGACGCTGAAGGCGGTGCCCGGACTGGTGCAGAGCGTGTCGCTGAACGTCGACAACAACACCTCGGAGATTTATCCGCTGAACGGCGCTACGGGTTGGACTCGCGACAACTATGGCCCGATATGGATTCCGAAGCGCGGCGCTACGCTCAAGCTCACGCTCGACAACATTGCCATCTACGAACGACCCATCCGCACCTATGAGGGCAACGACCTGCAGGTGCGCAACGGACGTATCTACATAAACGGTAAGGAGGCACACAGCTACACCTTTAAGATGGACTACTACTGGATGATGGGCGACAACCGCCACAACTCGCTCGACTCGCGCTACTGGGGCTTCGTGCCCGAAGATCATATCGTGGGCAAGCCTATCTTTATATGGTGGTCGAGCGACCCCGACCGTCGCGGCTTCTCAGGCGTAAGATGGAATAGGTTGTTTAGGTTTGTGGATGATATAAAATAAAGAGCCCCTCCCCCGCGCCGCGCGATGCGCGGCTTTCCCCTCCCCTTATGGAGGGGAGTGATATGCCTTTTTATTTATGGTTTGTTCTAAGTTTATAAATATCGAACAAAAAAGTGTGACGTTATAAATGCTTGAAAATAAAGATACAATTGATATAGGAAATAGAGAAAACGAAGAAGCAGCAAAGCACATCACTCCCCTCCATAAGGGGAGGGGGAAGCCGCGCTCCGCGCGGCGCGGGGGTGGGGCCCTTCTTACTTCCACCTATTTCGGCCCCATTCAGTGGTACCAGAAGTTGCATCGTATGCCGTGCATCCTTGAGCAGCACGATCACTTTGTGAAGCAAACCTACCGCAACCGATGCGTCATAGCAACGGCCAACGGTACGCAGACGCTCACCGTGCCCATAGAACGATACGACGGCACGAAATGCCCCATGCGCGATATTCGTATCTCTGACCACGGCAACTGGCGACATCTGCACTGGAACGCGCTGGTGTCGGCATACGGCGAGACACCCTTCTTCGAGTTTTATGCCGACGACCTGCGACCTTTCTTCGAGAAGCGTCACACCTTCCTCTTCGACCTCAACCTCGACATCATGCACACCATGTGCCAGCTGCTCGACGTGCGGCCACAAGTGCAGCTCTCTGAACAGTATATCGTGTTGCCATCGGAGGATGACGCGGCTGTGTGTGCTGACGTTCTTACAGATAAATCGCTTACTGACTTTGTCGACTTCCGCGAGGCAATACGCCCGAAGCATCCACTGCCCGACGCCGACTTCAACCCCACACCTTATTATCAAGTGCGCGCGCAACGCCACGGCTTCTTACCCAACCTCAGCATCCTCGACCTGCTGTTTAACGAGGGTCCCGAGGGCATCTTCTACCTGTAACAGCATTATTATAATAGGTATAAACTATAGTAGTACGGGGTCTCCGCGCCCCGTACTCCAACACCCCTCTTGTTCGTTTATAGTCAACCCCCCTCATCTTTAGACAAAAACCATAAAAACCCCATCGCTCATTTCGAGCCTTACGGCTTACATACAACCCAGAGGCTGTACCGTGGCGAGAGCAAGCTCTCACCCAGTACAGCCTCTGGCTCGTATTAGCGACACTTCGTGCCGCTCGAAATGAGCGACGGTGATAAACATAAAAAACCTTTGCACAAGCAAATCTTAAACTTTTAATCAATTAAATCTTAAACCTTTGCACAATTAAATCTTAAACTTTTAATCAATTAAATCTTAGACCTTTGCACAAGTAAACCTTAAACTTTTGCACAAGTAAATCTTAAACTTTTAATCAATTAAATCTTAAACCTTTGCATAATTAAATCTAATCTTCTTGATATAATGTTTTTTATGTTTATCACCGTATTTGTTTTCTGAGTGGCACGTAGTGTCACTGCCTTACCTTCAGCCGGGGCCTGTCGAGAGCTTGCTCTCGTAAAGGTGCTGGCTGGAGGCAAGGCGTAGCCGAAGGCTCAGAAAACAGATACGGGTTTTTTTAGGTTTTTGTTTCAACGCGATAGAAGAAATAAAAAAGGTAGGAAAAGATAAAAGACAAAAAGCGCAAACGTCCTCAAAACCTGCATAAATATACAGAAACTGCATAAATATACAAAACGTGTATAAATATGCAAAAATGCTATTTTACATCGTTTAACAAAACATTTGTTAAAAATATAACAATCGATGCCGATATCGTTTCTTTTCCTTACACTTTTCAAAAGTGATACCCCTCATTTGCAAAACCCTTGGTTTCACACCCTAAAACCCTTGGTTTCACGTCCTAAAACCCTTGGTTTCGCAGCCTGAAACCAAGGCTTTCAGACTGTAATTTAAAGCCCCTCCCCCGCGCCGCGCACGCGCGGCTTTCCCCTCCCCTTATGGAGGGGAGTAAATACCCCTGCTTCTTGCTGGAGGATGGGGCACAGTTAAGTGAAGAGTGAAGAACGAAGAGTGAAGAATTCATGTAATGAGCATGGCATACCATAGTAGTACGGTGGTCTCCGTGCCCCGTCCTCCCAGAGAAGCGTTATATCAAAACAATGTTGGGGCTTGAGGATAGAGCACGTG
>CAKQFW010000008.1 GCA_934230965.1 uncultured Prevotella sp. | reverse complement strand
GATGTTGTTCTTCACGCCACGCGCAATGTTGTAAAGCTCGCGGTTGGACAGTCCTTGCTCGCTGTCGTGGTTGCCAAACTCATAGACAAACGGTATGTTGTACTTGCTTATGCAGTTGAGCACATCCAGCAGGTTCTCCTTAGCGGGAGGCCCCCAGATTACGTCGCCTGTGAGGACAATGAGGTCGGGACGATCCTGCGTGAGAATGTTGTCAAGCACCTTCAGTGCAGCTTTAGAGGCTTCGCTACCGTTGTAATGGATGTCGGTAAACTGTGCAATCTTAAACTTGCCGTCGGCACCAAACTTAAGGTTCTGTGCTATGACGGCTGTGGCTGCCAGCAAGACAGCGGCAGCCAATGTAAATATTTTTTTCATATTCTACTTATTAACTAAAATATCGTGTATATCGAAGTTATAGGAAGTTAACTCGCTTCGCGAGTGAAGTTAATGGACATATGCCTTATTATTAGCAGTAAAACTATGTCGGTTCACTCGGCTTTTCCACTTGACTTAGCAAGAACTATCAGCTTGTCAACTTGTTAACTTGTCAACTTATTAATACTTCTTCAATATCTCCTCACACAGCATCAAGCTCTTAATCATCATGCGGGGGATGTGGAATGGGCCTTTAAAGAGGTTGCCCTTGGCGGGCTGAGCCACGGTGCCATCGCGATGCAGATAGCCATACCACTCGCCATGCTCATCATCGGGGAAGTGGGCGTAGGTCCACTCGCTAATGCGCTCATGACGATACAGATACTTCTCGTCGCCCGTAACCAAGAAGGCATAAAGACATGCTATAATGGTCTCGGTTTGTGGCCACCAGAACTTCATGTCTTGCGAGTAGTCTTGCACAGGCAGGTGGCGGCAGTCGCGGAAGTTGATGATGCCGCCATACTGTTTGTCCCATCCCCAGTCCCACGACCAGTCGAGAATGGTGAGAGCGGTGTCATGAATATCCTTATCGCCTCCGCGCGCCTCAGCCACATCCATCAGGAACCACGAGGTTTCGATGCAGTGGCCAGGGTTGATGGTGCGACCCATACAGGTGTCGATAAACTCGCCATTGGGGCCCACGGTTTCGAGCAATGCCTTAAACTCGGGATGCATAAAATATTTGCGCAGTTTGCCTATCGACTCATCAATCTGCTGGTCGATAACAGGGTCGCTGATAGCCTCGCGCAAACGCGATGCCACATTGATAAGAATCATCACAATGCTATGGCCTTGCACGTCGAGGTTGGGCTCATACTTAGGTGTAAGGAAGCCAGGTGTGGCGAGGAAGCGCTGCGTGTCTTTAAACAGTTTGAGCGCCTTCTCGGCATATGTTTTGTCGCCCGTGGCGATTGAATATTCAGACATGGCAATGATGGCAAACGTCTCGCTAAACACGTAACGACGCTTGCGCAGCGGGGTGCCCTCGGCTGTTACCGAGAAGAACATGTGGCCATCGGTATCGAAGCAATGACGCTCAATAAAGTCGAGTGTGCTCTTTGCTGCGTCGAGCCATTCTTGGTTGCGCTCAACGTTGTTGTAGGCGAAGGCGCAGATGAAAGCAAAACGGCCCTGAAACCACACACTCTTGGTGCTGTCTATTAACGAGCCATCGCGGTTAACACATGTATAAACGCCGCCGTGCTGGCGGTCGAGGCCATACTTCATCCAGAACGGCATGATGTTGTTCACCAGATCGTCCTTATACTTCTTTGACCATTCTTGTAGATATTTCTTTGTATCCATAGTGAAAATAATATTTCTTTGTTTGGGGGTATTCTTTGTGGGTGAGTGATAGTTGAGATTGCTATCGGTAGAGTTATTACTGATGCGTTTAAAATAAAGCATCATTTACGTTTGCTCCACAAAAATACAACTAAATAAGATACTAAACAAACAGGCTTAAAATTATTTTGATTTAATTTATTAATAAATTCTGTTTAATTTTCTTTCTTACTTTTTTAGTTCTATTTTTTCGTTTTAAGGCTTAGCAGATGATTAAGAAGGCGAGTGTGCGTATAGACATAGAACGCACACCGCCCTCCCTAAGAACAAAGACCTCTTGACTTATTTTGTCGGATTAATAAATAATTCGTCAACAAAAGTCTGCTGAGGTGTATCGAATGTTACCTTTACATAGCGTGCCTTTTCTTTCAAATCTTTAAACAGCACAGCGTCAATCCAGGCGTCGTGCTTATTATTCGGGAAATAAGGAGCATCTTTAATAGCTGCCAAGCGATAGTTTGTGCCATCGTTAGACAGATAGAGATAGGTTTTCATAGGTGCTACCACATTTCCGGCATTATAATTTAAATAACGCAACATCACGGTGTGAATGTCGGTCGTCTTTTTCATATCAACAACACATTCGTGACGACCCTGAGCAAAGTGCATCCAGCGGGCATCGTCTTTATTTTCTTCTGCCACCTTGCCATCAAACAACATTTGCTGTTCGGGCATAGCCATTGCTTGCGTGGCACCGTTGTGGAGCTGTTCCAAGAAAGAAGCTTCAAGCGTTTTCCAATAGCTGTCGCCTGAACGCCAGTTCATATAATCGGCATATACTTTGTTCGACCATACAGGCTGACCCAACTGATAAGACGAAGCGGGGTTTTCAATGATGCCACCAAACATGAACGAGATGATGCGGTTAACACCTCCTGCTGATGCTGCTACCTGCTGAGAAAGCAGACGCGAATAAGCCGCCGGAATTAATGCCGACTGGCGGTCGTTAGTGCCTTCTTCCCAAGTAAAGGTCTCGCAGTTGGCCCACATCTCAATGTTCAGTTTGTCGTGAACCTTACGCATACGTTCCCAGTTTTTCTTCAATTCAGGTATGGGGAAGGGCTCGCGCACACAGCCCACCTCATCTTGGTAAGCAATGATGTCGACCTTCAGCTTTGCCATTTGCTTCTCAAAGTCGGGATGATCAAATTCAGACAAGCCAATGCCGTAAGGCGAAATCAATGTCTTCTTACCTGGTGTCAGTGCATGGGCCTTCTTCACCAACGAGTTGACGGCTTGCACGGCATGCTCAGCAAAGATAGGGCAGATACAGTCTTCAACGGGCAAATACCAACCATAAAACGCTTTATGGTTTTTATACAGTGCAGCCAGTTCGTCCATAATCTGCAGCTGTCGTTTCTTTATCGCAGGGTCTTGCAAGTTGTCGTCTTGGTTTTGTGCCCAACCCGTACTCATAAACACCTTAACATTGTGTTTTGCGGCCTCATCAAGGATAGCATCTACTGGGCTCTTTACGCCCTTTTTATAATGCCAAGGCATGATTTTAGAAGGATAATAAGCCTTACCATCGTTGGCCACTTCCATGAACACCAGATACTCTAACCCCATTGCAGCCAGCTCGCGCACCTTAGCCGCCCACAGGTTGGGGTCGGTATTGTCAAAGTTAACCGGGTTAGTATATTTATTACGCACATCTTTATAAGCAAGGTTAATCCAAGAACCCGTAATAGGCAACACCTGCTGCTTTACGGGCTTATTAACGGTGCTCGACGCAGCCACTGCCTGGCTGGGGCAAGCAGTGAGAGAGGTACCGAGTGATAACAATCCTACGGTAACCCACATTTTTAATTTATTCATGCTATTCATATCGTTCAAGTTTTAAGGAACAATCACAAATTTGGGGTTTACTCCACCAGCGTCAGACACGGCCACACGGGCTTTCACCTCTTTTTCTTCGCCGGGGAACAACGAGATGTAGTTGTCGCTCCAGAACACAGGGTTAATTTCTTCTCCCTGCGCATCGGTCAAAGCCATGCGGTTGAAGAACGACAGGCGTTTCGACTCATTCTTCAGACGAACCGTCACTTCATATTCGCGGTCATCCTTCACCACCTCGTAGCTGGTCGTCAATGCAGGCTTCTCCATTGTAGAGAACCAGAAGAAATCCATGTGCTGCGAGTAATACCAGTACAGGTTGTCAGAAAGCAGCTTGCCCGACTTGTCACGCATCTCCAGTTTCACAAAGTAGTTATAGGTATAAGTGCCATTCTGCGGAACCGTTACTACGGGTTTGTAGCAATCGGCGCCTACATTTAACTGGCTGGTATGCTCCCAAGCCACACTCATATCATTATTAATAACCTTTGCCGTTACCGTTATACCCTCTAATGCCTGATGCGAAGCATTGACAACCGTTACCTTGAAGTCGTCGGCATTGAGCTGAATGTGCACAGGCTCCATAGCCTTCTTTGCGAAGTAATAAGAGGCATTGGGAGTTAAGAACCAGTCGTAAACCTGCCAACAAACATCGGGCCAGCACGAATTGACCTTCCAAATCATCACACCAGAGGTGATGTCCCACATACGATGGTTGGCCGCCTCAAACATGGCACGATAGCCATCGGCACTTAGGAACTGCCCAAAGTCGCAATAGTCTTTAGCCGTCTTGGGGTCGCCAAACATGGTGCGAATGGCGTTGTCGTAAGAACGATAGCAATAGTTGCTTACATCCCATGCGCCATGCTCGGCCCAGATGCTGTCTAACGGGAAGATGGGGCTGTTCACATTGGCTGTGCTTTCGGCTGTGGGGATAAACTTACGCACACTATTATATACGGGCACCGAAGGCATGCCCAGCTCGTTGCGGAACATTTGCAGATGCACCTCGTCTACCTTATGAAAGAAATAGTCAGAGGGAGCCCAGTTGTAGTCGGGTGCGCCATCATCGGTTGTGCCTGTAGGCAAGTCTTCTTTCAAATAAGGCGTCAGCTCATCTACATCCCAGTTGTAGCTTGTGGTGGGTATATATATACGAGAAGAGTCGAGACTTTTTACCTTTGCCTTTGTTTTATGATATAAAGGCTCGTCCATCAACACCTCGTTACATCCTATCCACGCAATGATAGAAGGATGGTTACGATAGCGCAGCATCATATCTTCAACCGAGGTTACAGCCAGGTCATGATTGGCGGGGTTGTGCTCGGTCTCAGTGCCTGGGGTCATGCGGAAACACTGGTAGAACACGTGCCACCACATCAGGCCATATTTGTCAAAGCTTTCGAGCCATTCGTCAGAGGGCGAGGGCATGTCTTCACTGCCTATAATGTTCATGTTGGCTTCGGCCATAAGGCGAGCCTCATCATAAATGCGTTTCTCGGTTTCTTCAAGCAAGATGTCGGGCTGTATCCAGCCACCCTTGCAGAACACACGCTTTCCGTTCACGTAGAACACTCGGCCATAATCGTCGCCTATCTGGTGCAAATCGGTGGTCACCTCACGAATACCGAAATCAAACTCCTTGCTATCTGACACGCCATCACCCAAGCGGCATGACAGCTTGATGTGATGCAGGTATTGCTCTCCATATCCGTTGGGGTACCACAGATAGGGTTTCTCGATCAAGAGCGCGGGAAAATCGGCCGACGTAAACGCTATCGTCTTACGCTCGCCTGCCTCTAACGACACCTGTTTTGTTAGTTTAATGGGTTTCAAGAAACCCTCCATGTGCTTGGTGTAGGTAGGAAACTTCACATCGTTTACCAGTGTTATGAAGGCTTGCACCTTACCGTTCACCTTTTGGTTTGATGTGTTATAAACCTCCATCTGCACCTTCACATCGGCCAGCGATGTGTTTTTCTTAGGCAACGTAGTGGTAACAAACGGGTGCTCTAATATCATCTTATCGGTAGCCTCGATGGTTACCTTCTGATAAATGCCCATGTTACGATCGCGAACCACAGGCGCACAGTCCCATCCGCCAGAAATCTTTAAGGTTTCGTCCTTAAAAAGGTCATACGAATGGCCACGCACCGGGCCGAACACCTTCAGCTGGGTGCCAGGAGTGGGCACGCCAGGATGGTCTACCTGATAGATCTTCACAGCCACACAGTTTGTTGCGCCAGGTTTGGCATATTCAGTAATATCCAGTTTAAAACGTCTGAACATACCTACCAACGTGTCTTTATTGGCAACCAGGTGTCCGTTAACCCATACATCGGCTCTATAATTAATGCCATGCAAGGTTAACCACACTTTCTTGCCTTTATAGGTCTTGGGCAACTTCACCTCTGTGCGATACCAATAAGGATCTTGCCACGGGTTGCGGCCATCTTTACGATGGTTATACTTGGCCAAATTCATACGCTTGTTAAACTCGTCAGACACATCAGGTATCTGATAATTGTTTAAGCCAAAGCGAGGGTCGGGATACACTCCGTTTTTCACCATAGCATTAAGAACCGTTGTAGGAACGGTAACCGCCTGCCATTGTCCTACTTCATACGACGGCGCTGATACCTGAGCTTCGGTGTCTTTCACATCCAACGAGCTCATCATACGCCATTGTTTCAACTCTAATGTTTGTGCCTGCACCCATAACGACTGCACGCACAAAAACAAAATCAATGAAATATTTTTCATATTTATCATTCGTTAAAAAACAAAGCTGCTGCACCTATAAAGCCAGCGTCGTCGCCCAAAGCAGCGGGTTTAAGCGATACACGGTCTGCCACAGAGCGACAGACATAACGTCGGAACGAGGTGTCGGCTTGCTCCCAGAAGAGGTTTGCCGACTTAATAATAGAACCACCAATGACCACCGTTTGTGGGTCGAGCATGTTTACGGTCCACGACAAAGCGTAAGCCAAAGCCTGTGCAAATTCATCCCATACCTGCTTAGCGGCTTCATCACCCCTGATGGCTAAAGCAGCAATATCAGTTCCCGACAAATGCTTACCCGTGTATTGTTCGTACAAACGTGTTACGGCATTGCCCGACACATAATCTTCTAATATCCCTGCGCGGTAAGGAGAGGTCCATATCTCGCCAGCACAATCGGTTTGGCCTTGCCACACGGTTCTATGATTGATCAAAGCGCAACCTATGCCAGTTCCTAACGTAAAGCCTAACACCGTGTCGGCATCCTTACCAGCTCCCCAAAGCGATTCGGCAAGAATTAACGCGTTGGCATCATTCTCCATCTTCACCTTCATTTGCAGGGCTTCTTCAAGCACCTGCAGCAAAGGATAATGGTTCAGCGTGGGCAGGTTTTCGACCTCCAGCAACATGCCTCTCCGAAGATCTAACGGGCCTGTGCAGCCTACGCCTATGCCCAGCACTTCGTATTCGGCAGCGCGGCTCAATGTTTCTTTTATCAAAGCAATGAGGCGTTGCACAATTGCTTCGCCTGGCTGCTCGGCACAAGTAGCTATGCTGCGTGGCACGTCATAAACCACACCTTGAGCGCCCACTATTCCGGCACGTATCTTGGTTCCACCAATGTCTACGCCTATGGCCACCTGCTTTCGTTTCATAAGTTTATTTTGTTGAGGTTACTTTTTATTCGATTGAGGTTACCTTCGCTCCGTGCAAGAAGCAGCCTGGCTCAAGGCCTGAAGCCTCAGCGCGTGCGTTGACAATTAGCTGCAACGGGATGATTGAAGGAATAACGAACAAGTCGGCACGGCTACAATTGATCTGAATTTCTAATAACGAAGCATTTTCTTTACCCAACAGTTTATCAGATACCCAAACCACCTTGCCGCCAAAGCGGAGAACATCTTCGGCCAACTTTACCGACTGAGCATACACGCCCGACTGTGAATGAGCATAGATCACTACTGCCAAATGTTCGTTTACCATCTCTAACGGACCATGACGGAACTCGCCACCCAACAGTGCCGAAGCAGGCGTCTTTGTGGCCTCCATAAACATCAAAGCGGTTTGCGAAGCGGTAGCCCAATCAACGCCTCTGCCTATAAGCTGAACAAACGTATGGTCGTGCAAGAAAGCAACGGCCTCTGGCACCACGGCTGAAGCGTTGTCTAACAATCGCTGAATTTCTGCGGCCAGCTCGTCGCCTACCGCTGATACAGGGGCTTGTCCTTTCAACACTTCTACCAACTGCCAAACAATCCAATAAGAAGTGATGAATGTCTTGGTAGAGGTCATGTCTTCTTTGCCTGCCTGACAAAGTAAAGCAAAATCGGCTTCTTTAGCCAATGTGCTGTCAGCCTCATTGGTGATGCCTACCACCAACGGACGGGCTGGCAGCCCGCTCATCTCTTTCAACAGCTCTACCACCTCATAGCTCTCGCCCGACTGAGAGATCGCTACCAGCAAAGTTTTATCGGTAAGGAGCGGACGCTGAAAGTGCAACATCTCGCCAGCATTTACCGCAAAAGCCGGAATGGCAGCACCCGACAAAAGTAAGGCTGCCGCATGCGACAGGAAGAACGAGCTGCCCATGCCGGTAAGCACCACTTTATCATAAGCGCCACTCATCCAAGCGGCACGAATTTGCTGCATCGTCTTTACGCCCGTTTCTGAACAAGTCCACGCCACGGTCTTTTTCAGTGCCTGCGGCTGTTCGTTTATCTCTGTTAAAAATTTATTCATTTCTATATTTATTTCTCGGTATAAACGATAACTTCAGTAATCCATATTTTACCGTTCAATATCGGATTCTTATATTTAAACGTTATGTCATGCTTACCTAAAGGAAGGTCATAACAATAGAACAACTCTGGCTTACGATAGTTCAACTCTAAAGGTAAAGCTGTGGTCTGATAAAATTTACCATCTACATACACATCCATCTGGGCTGTATATGAAGCTGGCAAATCGCCCGCTACATAACCTTTTACAACGACGCCCTTGCCGTGGAAAGAGAACGGATTAACATCGTCAATGTTCTTTTCAACCGTCAGTTTATCAGATACCTTAAGGTTTTCAAAAGCCACCTCTAATGCTACCGGAGCAATGGTTTGTTTCTGAATGAGATAATGATCTCCTTCTTTGGCGTGTCCATGTTTCTCTAACATAGCACATGCATGACGATACGTCATTTCATAAGCCTTGTTCAAGCTAAGGTCTGTATGAGAGAAGGGTATATCCTCTACTTCATACAATGCCTCTTTCCATCTCTCAGGAATTTTATTATAACCTATCATGGTGCCCAAGATGCCAGCTGCAGATGCAGGATTGCAATCTGAATCTTGACCAGCACGAGTAGAGATATCAATGGTCTTCTCAAAATCGCCCTGACCATATAATAAGCCTAAGATAACGTAAGCACCGTTTATCTTTGTTCCTATGTTAAAGGAATTGTGAATTCCTTCAGGACAACTTATCTCTTCGCTCCATTTGTTCTGCAACTCAAACCAAGTGCGCTTCCAATCCTTAGGATACTTTTTATGCCAACGAATGACATCCGACATACACTTATGAAAATCGGTTTCGGCGGGTATCACCTTCAAAGCTTCGCTCACAATATATTCAATGTCATCGCTCACATAAGCCAGCGAATACATGGCTGCTACATATACACCGCCGTACCAGCCTTCGCCATACGACATGATATGACCCACCTTATCACAAATAGCAGCCGCCTCGTTAGGCATACCTGGTGACATGATGCCTGCAAAATCGGCTTCAATCTGGAAGTCGATGCAATGTGCATGAGGATTATTCTTCCAATAACCACTCTGCGGAGCCTTCATGCCTTGCGACAGGTTATAACGAGCCACCTGATTAGCATGCCACAACGGATATTCTTTTTTAGCGAAAGCCGTTGCAAACGAATCAACGGGAGCATCCAGTCCGCAGCGTTCGAAGACCTCTACAAAAGTAAGGTCTACATAAACGTCATCATACAAGCCAGGAAACGTGTCGTACCATTTCTTAACCGTATTCTTATTCCATGGGATAGGCACAAAGTCTTGTATGATAGTGCCTAAGAATTTAAATTCGGTAGGACCACCATAGCTACAACCTAAGGTTTGACCAGCCCACGCACCTTTCACCTTGTCTTGCAGCGTTTGCTCAAACAAGGCAATCTTTTTACCTTTCTTTTCTACTGCCTTACCTTCAGAAACAATACACAAAGCCAGCAATGTCAAGAATAATATCTTTCTCATTTCTGCTGCTCTTTGTAACGATTATACCATTTTGTATATTGTTCATACAACTTAATAGAATCAGAAGGTCCGGCAATGATGTCTGTACCCGGCTTATTCATAAGTCCTAAGTATTGGTAACAAAGCACCTTATCCACAAATGGACTTAACGCCTCGAGCTGCTTGATAATGCGTTTGTTGAAATCGGCGGGCAACAGGTTACCGCCTGTTTTATTTTCAAAATAGAACAGTTCAAGGTCGGCCCACAAACGTGCTCTCGACGCCTTTTCATGCGCCTTATATAATATTTCATAAAACTTAGCCGAATCTTCAAGCGGGGTATGGTTCACCCCCACTCCATCCTGGTAAGCAATGATGTCGATATTCATTTTCTCTAACTGACGCACAAACGTGTCGTCAAAACGAGCTTCTTTTATAAAATAAGGTGCAATCAGGTTCACGCAATTAGGCGTCAGGCGTTGCGCAAAGTCAGCACAGTCGTTAACATAATTCACACAAGCATCTACAAAATAGGGCTGCAGCATGGCTTCATTGGGGAAATACCATCCATAAAAACATTCGTGATGGCTATATTTCTCGGCTATTTCCTCCATCGACTGGAAACGAATTTTCTGAACATCCTTATCCAACATCATTGAAAACGCATCAAGATCGCCCCAGAAGTCGTTGCTAACAAAGAATTTTATGCCACATTCGTCGGCGGCAGAAAGCACGGCCTCTAAAGGATCTTCACATCCCATAGGTATTTGCGGAGCAATCTTTGACGGATAATAAGGCTTTCCGGCCTGAGCAACACCCATCAAGACCAAATACTCCATACCTATCTCACGAATTTCAAACACTTTTCTGCGCCATTGGTCGGCCGTAAATTTCTTCAAGGCATCATTCCAATAGGCACCTTCTGCTGCCGAATGTTGAAATTCGAACCAAGAACCCGACAAGGGTTTTATGTTTTTCTTCGAGAGAAGCGTATCTACACCTAACGAGTGGCCACACACCACATTAGGAGTGGCCATCATACCCAAGCCACCCAATCCAAAGTATTTCAAAAAATCGCGTCTGTTCATATTTATAGTTGACAAGTTAATAAGTTGACAAGTTTACGAGTTCTTGCTGATGCAAGCAACAAAGCCGAGCGGACAATTTCTTGCTGAAGCAAGCGGTAGAGCCGAGCGGAAAAACTTGTAAAACTTCAGTTAATAATTAATAGTTTATCTTAACAACAACAGTTATAAAAATATGAGCTCTAATAAACCCAGGTTACCATTAGTTTATAAGAGCTCATACTTTTACACTATTTATTTACGTTTCTTTTGCTTAGCCTTCACTTCTTTCAGATACTTCACATATCCATTAAACAAGTCAATGGTACGAGCTTCGCCTACACGGATAGACATCTTTGGGTCGTTAAACACGCCAGGGAACTGGTAGCAAAGGATCTTTTCAAAGTTATCAAACAGATTGAGGTCGTGAATGATCTGCTCTACAGGACGAGGATACAGCGAATTGTCGGGATTGAACAAGAAGGTTTCGAGGTCGAACCACAGATGCGAATGGGCTTCGTCGCAAACCTTTTGCAACATATCGGCAGCTTGTTTTCCTGTCAAATCGGTCTCGGGCATACGAGCAAAACCAAACGGGCAAAGGATATCCAAATACTTTAACAATTCAGGATAAGTATCCAAACCTACCGGAACATCAAAACTATTGGTTGCCAGCATCACGGGCTTTTCGGGAGCCAAGGCACCACAGAACTCTTTAAACTCCTTGAAGAAATGTACGATTTCGGCTTTTCTTTGCTTGCTACGCTCAGGATCGGGTTCCCAGTTATTCAAACCACCACCGCTCTCTTCAGACACATAGAAGGCATAGAAAGATTTATGATGACCATACATCTCCCACAATTCTTTTGCTACACGCTTATGCCACTCTAACGACTCTTGCGTAAAGTCGAACCAAGCAAACATACCAACACCCATCAATACCTGCATATCATGCTTGTCGGCCTCTGATAAGATAGCCTCAATGGGGTCGTGTGCAGCGATATCCATACGACCAGGATACAGTTTAGAAGGATAAAACGCCTTGCCAGGATAGTTGTCAACGGTTGTTGTGCTACCGATGTATGCCTGATGACGGAACACCTCCTGAATAACAACCATATTCATTTCAATCTTATGCATTGAGCGAATCATCTCTCTCCACTGGTCGTCGGTCATCTTCTTGATATCCTGGTTCCAGTGTTTTCCTTCTTCTTCACTCCAATGATAGATGCCAGTCCAAGCGCCAGAGATCTGCTGAATAGAACGTATATCTGAGTTGATTACTTCTACCTCCTGAGTTCTACGATAAACCTTAGAGCCCTCGGCAACCTTCAATATTACCTTATGCTTACCCACCTTATCTTTCATGGGAAGCACCACCTTTACCATATCCGATTTACCAGCAGTAATATTCAAAGTAGTATCGCACAACAGTGCCGATTTATTTTCTTTTCCCCAATAAAGAGAAACCTGATAGGTCTGCTGAGTATTGGTTTTGTTTACAATACCTCCACGAATATCTAAGTTAATCTTATTCGTAACCTTTCCTGGAGGAATTAATGTCAAACCTATCTGCTCTTCTGCCTGCACGCTCAATGCACACAGTAAAGAGAACAAAAATAAAAATGCCTTTTTCATAATTTTCTAATTTGAGAATTAAGTAGGTGCTCCGACTTATTATATCAAAGACACCTACTTGTGTACAAAACTAATGTTAAAACCTACTTTACATTTTAATTAATAAAAACTTTTCGGGAAGCTTACTGCCGATTCAATCTCATTATTAGCGAGACGAATATACGTATCGATGGTGCGTTCGCCTTCCTTCAAAATGATAACACGTGCACCATTAGGGTTCAAATCGTTATAAACAGTGTTTCCGCCTGAGTAGCGGCCGTAGGCCAGCAACACTTCTTTATATGCTACCGCATAATCGTTGTCGTGGTCGTGACCCACAAAGATGCCCATCACATCGCCACACTCTTTTACAGAAGTGAAGAAGCCCGAGTTGGTAGTGGGGCAGCACACCATCTCACCTTTACAGCCAAACACTCGGTTCTTATCTTCCATTAGCGCATCCTTAAACTCAGGAGTAGCGATATGGAAGAAAGCTAAAGCAGGAAGAGGTGTTCCCCCATTTTTCTGAGTAAACGCTTTACTCTGATTGCGATACCAAGCTATCTGGTCAAATTTAATCCAGTCGTAACCAGGAACCGAATGAACCTGTGTATAAGAATGTGAGTCGATGCAATACAGCAAAGCAGCATCCTTGTTTTTATCTTTTGCCGACTTTACGGTCAATACATAGTCGGCAGCAAGGGGTTGCACCAAGCCCTGAGGCATGAGGCTTCCTTCTTTCTTTGAAATATAATCGCATAACTCCTGGCGAGTATGATCATATTCATCATCATGATTGCCAAATACCACGGCATAGGGTATGTTGCGACGAATACACAAATCAAGAACAATGTCCCAGCCTTTATACGAATCGTTAGAAACAACACCATCGCCAGTAAAAATCACACAGTCGGGTTTCTCAGTATCTAACACGTTATTTATGCAATCAATGCCTACTTGTGAATTGGCCTGGTCATCATATTTATAATGAACATCGGTTATCTGCACAATTTTAAACTTTCCGTCTTTGTTAAAACGCAAGGGTTTGGGTTGTGCGCAAACCATACCAATATTAAGTATGGCACACAAGCATAAAAATAATCTATTCAACTTCATATTGCTCTTACAAACAGTTTATTATTAATAGTTTTGATTTTTACTTTTTAATCATAGGGAGAGCGAACACTCGCCCCATGAAAACATCTTATGGTTATTTTCCTTTCGGCAGGAGATTATTTTCCTTCAGGTAGGCCTTATAACCGTCATAGTTGTTTGTACCTTTCTTAAATGTAGCCCAACTAAAATTAGTAATATACTCGGTGAATAAGCCAGCTACCATCAGTTGCTCCTTCAGTTCAGACCAATCTTTTGCCTTATAGTCGACGTTAGGACACCAGCAGCTCTTGAACGACTCGATGTCAACCCCAAACTTCACATTGGTAGCATCGCAAGCCTTTTTGATTTCTGCATACCAGTTAGGAAGGTCTACATCAAAGTCAACCAAGCAGCGTCCGCCAATATCTTGCAGATACAAGTTATCAATACTCGGCGTGCGCTTAAACAGACTCAAAAACCACTTGCCGCACAGGTCGGCAGGAAGGCCACGCCACAAAGCCGGAGCGATGGCTACGGGCTTATCTGATTTCGACTTAATGTACGAAGCCACACCTTCCAGATACTTTGCCAGCATTGCAAGCTCAGGCTCTTGCTGCCATCCTACAGGATAAGATCCGTCATGAAACTCTTCAGTAATATACCATCCTACCAAGCAAGGGTGGTTTCCAAACTGCTCATACACCTCATCAAACAATCTCTTATTACGTGTGGTGTTGATGTTGTATTTCTTAGGATCTCGCAAGTTTGTCTTGCTATAATCGCCAGGATACAAGCCCAGAATAAGCTTCATGCCGTTACGTTCAGCGGCTTCAAACATCTTATCAATGATGTCGCACTTAACCTGTACCCAAGGCAAGTTCGTATTCTTATAGAAAGAAACGTTCGTTGCGTCATCACTACCCGTAAACTGTTCAGAGTACTGAATAATCCATGTATCAATACCTACAGCACGGCTGTCCTGGAACTGTTGATCCCAATCTTCATTCTCATAAGCATCTTTATTTAGCTGAATGAATACGCTGGAGAACTTTGGGGTGCCTCCCTTTAATTCGTACGATGTGAGCTGTTTCAATTCATCAATCTGACATTCGCCAGTACAAGCTCTACCTGATTTATTTTCTATCTCGATGCGGAAACCTTCATTACGGTTCATCAACAACTTATCCGACTGCGTGCCTTTACCCCTCTTATACAGTTTAAAGGCATCGTAAGGCATAATTAAGCGTGTCCAACCATCTTTTGACAGCACCTCGGCATCCTCAAAAGCATAATATGACCAACGTTCGCGCGAATAGTCATGCGGTGTAGTTTCGTTAAACTGCTTTTCATCTTCCATGATGATGAAACGGAAGATAGCATCTTTGTTTTTACGATTACCTTTCACCCAGATAGAGAGGCCTAACGGATGGAAAGACAAGTCGACACGATAGTCGCCCCAACGCTGTTGGAAAAACACTAATTCGCGATTGCTTGCATTAGGTTTTCCCATGAAATTATACTTTAATTTAAAGCTACCGGTTCCTTCTTTATGATCATCACCCAATACATAATCTAAGCCAGCAACTCCAGCCTTTTTCTGCGGATTAGAGATATCATAAGCTTCGCATCCTAACTCGTCATAAGCGTTAATTACTTTAACCGATTTAGTATTATTGATGATCTGCTGTTTCTGTAAAGCCAGGTCATAGTCAGGAGCTCTATATCCTTCATGAATTTCAGAAGCACAAGATGATAGCATTAAAAGCATTGCCAATAATGATAACGGTAAAGATAAGAATATATTTTTCTGCATATTTTTTTATTATTTAAAGTATTTCGTTTTTATTGAAGGCCATATAGGTGCTTCACTAAAAGCGAAATCGCTACATATTATATTTCATTTCATTACTGTATGTAATACTTCTTATACGCTCTTTTTCAACTTGTATCTTTGCTTGATTATCCTATTTATAATGAGCATCTATTTTGTTTTACTGTTTTAAACGTTCCTATCTTATTTACAAATAATAAAAAAATAGGCGGGAATGATACCACCGAGATAAAACTCCCGCCTATTTCTTATTTACAATTGATTATTGTCTAAACCAAGACATCTTATATGTACGTATGCAGGTCTCTGATGCTGCGAAACCAATGTTACATACTGAGATATAGATATCATATCCGGTGCTGGTAGGAACAATGCATGTAGCAACATCACCCCAGTCGTTGTAGTTAGTAGCATAAGGTGAGCCCTCGCTCTTGAAGAGAGCAAACTTATCATAGCCACTATCATCCGGACCCATCTCCATATTCTTAGGATTGGTGATATCGAAGAGACGCATAAAGGCATCACCGCCTGACCATGGGTCACAGTAGTGGTCTAACAATGCCAAGTAGGTATCACCCTCAACAGAGAATACGTCGAAGCCCAAGATACGATAGTGGTGGTTATCCTGGTTCATATTAGTAATCTCATAGAACGGAGTAAACATTGCGAAATGGCTCTTGCGCTCAGGATGATCATCAGGACTACCGCTACGATGGTTATAAGCGATGTAGTGGTTTGAATCGTCGTCCAAAGAAGCACGCTCAATCATCGGAGCCTTTGTCCAAGGACTACCTGCAGGACCATAGCGAAGTGCGATAGGCTGAGCAGCAGGAGTAACCAGCTGGCCGTCTTGCAACTTCCAATAGTAAACCTCCATATTGTCAGGACAAGTACCATAGATGTAAGCCACACCCTTCGTAACGTCACCCTTCACGCTGAAGTTATAGCCCAAATCAAGAGGACAGCCATCATCAGCAGCATAATTCAAAATATTTACATGCGAATTGGTAGCCTCGTCATAACGATAAACCATGAAGCCAGCACCATAAATATTTTCACGAGCTGTCAACAAGTTGCCACCATCATCGGTGCGAGCGTGCATCATAAATGAGCTTGCCGATTCGAGGTCTTTCACATAAGCACCTGTTGCGCGATCATACAACTTAATGTTATCATTATAAACCTGAACGGCCAAGTAATCCTTCCACAATGCCAAACCAGTAGCATTGGTTCCGGTTTGCATTTCTTCTCCGCTCTTACCCCACAGTTTTGCAACCTTTACCTTCGGAGGAGTGGGCACTACACGGATAGTGTTGTGATGTTTGTTACCCAAAGCATCCACTACGGTGATCTGATAAGGCTCTGTAAAATCCATCTCTCCACCGATGGCGGGAGTAACGTAACAGTTATGCTGAACATTCACATAACATACAAGACGAGTTACGTCTAACGGATCATCTTCAGTAGTAGGCACCTTTACGATAATCTCTTCATTCTCGGCATAAGGACCTGCCTTAGTAGCCGAATATTTAGAAGGATTACCAGGTATCTGTATCGTAACACCCATTAAGCCATCAACCTGAGGCGTACGTCCTGTTTCATAATCTGGCGACTCGCAAGAAGCAAATACAGCCAGACACAAACATAATATTGCTGATATTTTACTTAAAACTTTCATTTTACTCTAAATTTTAGTTGATAAATTCAACATCGATTTAACATTTTGCCATTTCTCAAATTGATTAATGTTTCCATTCATCAAATTGTTCAACGAGACCGTTCTGCTCTACCTCATCCAAAGGAATTGGGAAACGTTTGTTGTAACGCTCTTCCCATACGCGCTTCTTGCCACCATCAATGTCAACCACTTCATATTTGAACTGGTTTTCACCAATCTTGGTAGGCTTAACACCGTGCATGTTGGTTCCATTCAAAACATCAGTAGCCAAGCCCCAACGGCGAAGATCCCAGAAGCGATGACCCTCGAAAGCCAACTCTACTTTACGCTCATGGCGAAGCAGCTTCATAAACTCAGTTTGATTTGCAGCCGTTGGTCTTTCGGTAAATCCAGCTCTTTTTCTTACCTGGTACAATGCATCTAATGCTTCAGGCAACTTGTTCTGCATAGCCATGGCTTCAGCATAGTTTAACAACACCTCAGCATAACGCATATAATAGTAAGTCAAATCGCACTGTCCTGTGAAGCTTCCGTTCTTCTCAATAGATTCTTTCATCAGCTTACGCATGTAGTAGCCAGTACTTGTGGTACCGCCACCAAAGCCAAATCCATCCTTGCTGCCTTCGTAGGTGTATAAGGTTTCACCCTTCCACTGGCAACCGTTATAAAGAATGGTAGCATAGAAACGAGGCTCACGGCCTTCATAAGGATGAGCGGCCATTTCAGGATTATCCCAATCAAAGTCGCGACCGTCGGCCATCTGATAAGAAGAAACCAAATCTTCAGTGGGCGATACCTCGGCATAACCACCATCGCTGGGCGGGCAGTAGAAATAGTCGAATGAATAGGTAATCTTATCCTTGAGGAAACCAAACTCAATCACACTTTCTTTGTTCTCTACGGGCGCCAAACGAGAGTTCTGGAACAGTTTGCCGTAGTCAGGATAAAGCTCATAATCCTGCTTCATCACCTCAGCAGCAGCATCTGAAGCATCTTTCCAACGCTCAGCATACAACATAGCACGCGACAACATACCATAAGCAGCACCACTGGTTAAACGTCCCAACTCTACTTTATCTTTAGTAGGCAGGTGTTCAGCAGCAAACTTCAATTCGTCGTAAATAAACTGCCAGCCTTCTTCGGGAGTGCATAGTGCGTGATCCTTTTCACCCAGCTCAGGAAGCTCGCGGTAAATGATATACTGACCTCCATAGCATCTTGCCAAGTTAAAGCAACATACAGCACGGAAGAAACGCACCTGAGCCTCAGCTTGTATGGCAGCTTCTTCAGAGAAGTTTTGACGATGCGACTCAATGTTTGCCAAGCAGCGGGTCAAAGACAATATGGTAGAATGGCTGCCCCAGCTACCAAACAAATTACTGGTGGGCGTAATAGGCATGCTACCAAAGGCAAACACATTGATGTTATCAGTAGGGTTGTTATACTTCAACATATCTGTACTTGCCTCAGTACCCAGGCCATAATAACCACCTACACAACCATAATATCCATTAATATAGGTTGACAAGTTTGCGTCATTTTCCCAAATCACATCAGAAGGATATGACTTTGTCAATTCTGGATCAATATTGCAACTGCTTAACACTACACAGGTAGAAGCAACTGCTGTTAAAATTTTCTTTATCGATTTCATCTGAATAAGTTTTTAGAAAGTAAGGTTCAAACCAAATTCATAGGTACGCTGCTGCGGATAATAGCCTTGGTTTACGCTAGGCATTTCAGGATCCAAATAATCCAATCCACAGAAGGTAAGCAAGTTGCTACCACTTACATAAGCACGGATGCTGCCAAAGCCAATCTTATTGGTTAACTTCTTAGGCAGAGTATATCCAATCTGAGCGCTCTTCAAACGCAGATAGGTACCATCCTTGATCCACCAAGAAGAGAATTTACCACCATTATCACGACCCTCAATACCTAAACGAGGATACTTAGCGTTGGTATTTTCAGGTGTCCATGAGTTTTCTACCAGATAGTAGGGAGTATTACCTCCGCAATAGAAAGGCTTGGTGTAGAACGTGTTGTCACGAATACCGCTAGAGTAAACACCACAGAGGTCAACGTCAAACATGGCAGCACCTTGCCAGAACATGTTGAAGTCGAAGCCCTTCCAATCACCACCAATGTTCAAACCGAACATCATTTCAGGTGTGCTGCTACGGCTGATGGGCACCATATCCTGGTCCCAAGTAATTCTACCGTCACCGTTGATATCTTTCAGCTTAACATCACCAGGTTTGGTATTGGTAGAGCCTTCAAATACTGCGCTCTTTGCAATTTCTTCTTCCGACTGGAACAAGCCCGTTGCAACAAAGCCTAAGGTTTCGCCCAAGCGTTTACCTGTTCTACGTTTGTACAAAGGCACATCGGAATCCTCAATGGTCTTCAAGATCTTATTACGAGCCCAAGACACGTTGCCTTTCACATAATAGTTGAAATCTTTAATCTTGTTGCGGTGTGTCAGCACCAACTCGAAACCACGGTTGTCATGCGAGCCATAGTTGATATAGGCGGGGTACCAGTTACCCAAAGAGGGAGGGAACTTACCTGACTGACCTGCCAATGAACGACTGGTCTTCATATAGAACACATCAAGCTCTACGCCCAAAAGGCCATGCCACAAATCGGCGTCGAGACCAATGTTATAGCTATCTGTAATCTGCCACTTCAAATCGGGACATACAGGACCGCTCATACCCATGTCTTTATAGGGATTGGTTCCAAAGACAACGCAGGGATCTGACGACAAGCCGGCGGTAGAAAAGTAAGTCATTGTGTTAGAGATAGAGGCATCGCTACCCAGACGACCTACTGAACCACGAATTTTGAAGTTGTCAACAAAAGGCAGTGCGTTCTTAAAGAAGCTCTCTTCTGACATACGCCAGCCCAATGAAACAGCGGGGAAGAAGCCCCAACGGTTACCCTTAGGAAGAGCAGTAGAAGCGTCGATACGACCTGTGAACTCAACCAGATACTTCTGATCGAATGCATAATTAAGACGCATTACATAGCCAGCACGCTTATCGTTAGAGTGACTACCCTTAACCAGATTTTCGCTCACCTTGTTACCATAGCTCATATCCATGATGTTTGTCAAGGGGAAGTCTTCTCTACCAGCCGAAATTCCTTCATAGTCTTCTCTTGCAAATTCATACAAGAACAAAGCTGATACATCATGCTTTCCAAAGGTGTTGTTATACTCAACCGTAGGACGGATGGTATAACGCTGCAAAGAGCCATACCAATGTGATACTGAGGCCATAGACCAGATACGGCCATTTTCTACATTACCAGTATGAGTGGTTTGGTTCCAGTTGAACACTTTATACGGAGTAGCTTCAGCCTTTCTCATAGAATGAGTCTTCAAGAAGGCAGCGTCTAATTTTACTGACAATCCCTTGAGAGGCAGTTTATATCTCAAAGATAAATCACCCTGGAATTTTGTTGTCTTGCTTGTCTGACGACCTGACAAATCGCGAGCAGCAAGGGGGTTGTTATTACCATTACCATCAGTGTTCTGACTGGCGATAGGCATACCGTCCTTGGTATAAGGCTTCAAGAAAGGATAAGACAACATAGCCTGCTGGAATACACCTGCATATGCATTAGGACCAACATCTGCACCAGGCGACTTCTGATTGTCAACTGATCCGTAAAGGTTCATTGAATAATCAAAGTTGTCTGTAATCTTAGCATCTAAGTTAGAACGGAAATAGTATTTGTCATACGTTGTTCTTTTAACAGCACCTTCCTGGTTGTATGCACCAAGAGAAGTAAAGAACTTAACGCGGTCGTTACCACCCTGTACAGAAATAGTATTGGTGTATGTGGGAGCAGCATTACGGAACAACAAATCGAACCAATCGGTGCTACCATAAATTTCCTCATCAGGACCAGGGTTAGTGATACGTTCAATGTCCTCAGGCTTAAAGCGCAGGTTTTCCTCTGCAACACCGTCCATCAACTGTGCTTTATTGTACCAATAAGCATAATCAGGACCATTCAAGAACTTCGGGAAGTTGGTGTTCTGGCTCAGGGTTAAAGCAGTGTTAAAGCTTACAGTAGGTTTCTGTGTAGTACCACGCTTTGTAGTAACCAAGATAACACCACCCGAAGCACGTACACCGTAAACAGCTGCGGCAGCAGCGTCCTTCAAGATAGTAACTGACTCTACTTCATCGGGAGAGAAATCAGGGAAATAATCCTGAACTACACCGTCAACAACAACCAAGGCGCTACCATCACCGGCACCGACACCACGAATGTGAAGATTAGCACCATCTTGACCAGGCTGACCGCTGGTTTGTCTTGTCACCAAACCTGGCAGACGTCCTGCCAACATTGCAGAAAGCGTTCCGCTTGGAGCTTGCTTCAATTCTTTGTTATCAACTTGAGCTACAGAACCTGTCAGATTGACTTTCTTCTGGGTACCATAACCCACTACTACAACCTCATCCAAAAGCTCATTGTCTTCTTTCAAGACTACTTTCAGAATCTTTCTACCCTTCAATGCGACCTTCTGTGTAGTATAACCTACAAAAGAGAACGTCAATGATTGGTTAGCATTGGGCACGTTAATAGTAAAGTGTCCATCCAAGTCAGTCACTACACCCGTTTTGCGGTCGTCTGTAGATACAGTAACACCAATCAACGGATTGCTGCTTTCATCGAGCACAGTACCTTCAACCTTCGTCTGGGCGTTAACGCCCATGCTAATGAAGGCAAATAATAAGGTTAGCCAACAAAAATACTTAAATTTCATTTTACATTAGATTTTAGATAATAATAAAAGAATTAATTAATTATTTCTCATTCAACTGAATGTCTTCCAACGTTTTCCAGCACTGGAAAAGTCCTCTTGGAACATGGAAACAGCCTTTCCATTTACCGCCCTTCAATGGCAGCAACACCTCACCTCTACGATTCAGGTAACCGAACCATTCAGGATGTTCCTGATCTTTGAAGTGGCTCCAAGTATAGTCGTGCACCTTTTCAAACCATTCAAGACATTTCACGTCGCCGGTAAGATGGTAGCCTTTCAGCATCGAGATAAGGGTTTCGATGTGTACCCACCATAGTTTCTGGTCCCATTCAAGCTGCTGTGGGGGGAAGCCCTTGCGGTCCATGAAATAGAAGATGCCTCCAAACTCTTTATCCCAACCATACTCTAACATCTTGAGAGCGGTGTCTTTGGCTTTTTCTACCAGTTCGGGACGGTTCAGGCGTTTGCCCAAGTCCATGATAAACCACATGGCTTCGATGGCATGGCCTGGTGTTACCTGTCGACCCTCGAAG
>CAKQFW010000007.1 GCA_934230965.1 uncultured Prevotella sp. | reverse complement strand
GCCTAAAACCCTTGGTTTTACAGCCTGAAACCAAGGGTTTTGCAAATGAAAGGTATCAACTTTGAAAAGTGTAAGCAAACCGCATGTTTCTGCTTACAGATTATAAGATATTTAAATAATATTATGTAAACAAACCTTAAATCAGACGCTTGCATAAATATTCACTTTTCCCCTCGTTTTTGTATATTTATGCAAAAATGGAGGAGTGACTATAAAAATAAACAGCCCACCCCCAACCCCTCCCCGCTGGAGAGGGGAGTGAATACCCCTGCTTCTTGCTGGAGGACGGGGCACGGAGGCCACCGTCCTACTATGGTTTGCCTCGCCTATCACATGAATTCTTCGTTCTTCACTCTTCACTCTTCACTTAACTACGCCATCGTCCTACTATGATACGCACAGCGTGAGTAGTGGTACGAATAAAAGGCAATGTTTTTGTTATTTTCTGTCGTATAATCTTTTATTATGTGTAGAAATATTGCTATATTTGCACAAGACAATCAAACATAATAATAAAAACGAACCACCTTTGTCTTGACAACTATTAAAATAAAACAAATATCGCGACAATTATTAAAAGCAAATGTCTTGACAAATATAAAACAAATGTTCTGACTATTAAACAAACAAAACAATAAAAACATTATACTCTGCTTTATGAACAAAAATCAAAAGTTACGAATGGTAGCTGCTGCTGGCATCGCATTGTTGTGCTCGGCCGTGGCCCATGCCGATGGCACAAGAGGTATAGGTAAGTATCCCGGCAACCCAGCCGAGAGTTACGCACCCACCCTCACCACCGACAACACCTACCGCAACGTGGCCCTGAACCGCATGGTGAAAACCTCGTCGCAGTATGACTTTAACCTCACCCCACAGCTGCTTACCGATGGCCTCATTGCCACCACGCAGCCCCAGTATCTGCTGGCCACCTCAAACACTGGAGCCCTCACGCGTCGTGAGCGCGAGAGCGGTATTGATGGCAACGAGTACACCTTTTGCAACCTGATGGGCGAGAAGGCGTGGCTGCAATATCAGTGGAACAACATGCAGCTGAAGGCCAACAAGGTAAAGATTATCTGCACCGTGGCCTATAACCCCGACCAAGCCAAAGGCGGCTATGCTGTGAGCGTGCTGACCAATGATGGCACCAAATGGATAAAGAAAGCCGAGCAGAAGAGCGACGCGCTGCCCGGAAAGGCATCAAGACAGAAGGTGAGCAGCGACCCCAACAAGCAAACCAATGCGGGCACGCTGCCTCTGCGCATCGTTGAGCTGACGTTGCCTCTGGGCGACCTCACCTTCAACAACCTACGCTTTGCTTTCGACATGCCCGGTGCTGCCTACTGGACCCTCACCGAGATAAAATTCTTCAACGGCTCACAGGCTGTAACCGATCTGCAGCCCTCTACCGAGTTTACATCGGCATGGATGAGCAACAAGGGCAAGCAGCAGTGGGCATACGTCGACTTAGGCACCGAGGCCACCATCGACAAGGTAAACCTGCACTGGATAGAGAAGGCCCTACGCGGACGCGTTGACGTGGCTACCACCCTGGGCGCATGGCGCACCGTGGCTCAGCTGCCTGGCGGAAAAGCATTGGCCGACAACATCAGCTTCAAGGCTACCAAGGCTCGCTATGTGCGCGTGCTGATGACACAGCCCACCGCTACAGGCCGATACATCATGAGCGAGATGCAGGTGATGGGCCGTGGTGGAGTGGTGGCTCAGCCCCACGCCATAGGCGGCATGAAAGACGGACGCTTCTTGCTGGATGGCGGCCACTGGCAGTTGGCACGTGCCTCTGAGGTGAAGGCCAAGGGCGAAGCCATTGCCACCGAAGGCTTCGACACCCAGCACTGGATTACGGCCACCGTGCCTGGCACCGCTCTGATGAGCTATGTAAACATTGGCGCGCTGCCCGATCCTGCCCTGACCGACAACTGGTATAACGCCTCTGAGTCGTTCTTCAACAGCAACTTCTGGTATCGCACCACCTTTGAGACACCTAAGGAGATGAAGGGCAAGCACGTGTTCCTCAATTTCGATGGCATCAACTGGAAGGCCAACGTCTTCCTTAACGGTAAGAAGATTGACCGCATCGAGGGCGCCTTTACCCGTTCAAAGGTAGATGTTACTGCCTTGCTGAAGGCTTCGGGCCAAAACACGCTGGCCGTAGAGATTGTGAAGAACGCACACCCCGGCTCGATAAAAGAGAAGAACGCTAAGAACACCGACTTCAACGGCGGTATCTTAGGATACGATAACCCCACCTTCCATGCCACCATTGGCTGGGACTGGATTACCACCGTGCGTGGTCGCGACATAGGCATCTGGAACGATGTAGCACTCACTGCCGAGGGCTCGGTATCTATCGCCGACCCGCTGGTATCTACCGCCCTGGCGCTGCCCGACACCACCGTAACCCTTACCCCCTCGGTGCTGCTGCGTAACAACGAGAACCATGAGGTGACGGGCACTCTGCGCGGATGGATTGGCGGCATCGAATTTCAGAAACAGGTAACCTTGCCCGCCGCCACCCAGCAGCAAGTAAGCTTCTTGCCAGCCGACTTTGCTCAGCTCAACAACCGCACCATGCGCCTGTGGTGGCCTAACGGCTATGGCGAGCCTTATCTGCACGAGGCCGGCTACACCTTCCACATTGATGGCGAGCAGCCTGAGCGCATCACCTATAAGGCTGGCTTGCGACAGATGACCTACACCGACATCGACACCCGACTGAAGATTTATGTCAACGGCAAACGCTTCGTGCCCTTAGGCGGAAACTGGGGCTTCAGCGAGCAAAACCTGTTGTATCGCGGACGCGAGTATGACATTGCCGTGAAGTATCACCGCGACATGAACTTTAACATGATACGTAACTGGGTGGGCATGACTGGCGACGAAGAGTTTTATGAGGCCTGCGACAAGTATGGCGTCATGGTATGGCAAGACTTCTGGCTGGCCAACCCTTGCGACGGACCCGACCCGCTGAACGAAAAGATGTTCCTCGACAACGCCCGCGACTATACCTTGCGTATGCGCAACCACGCCTCGATAGGCATCTACTGCGGACGTAACGAGGGCTATCCGCCCGCCTCTATTGATAAGGTGTTGCGCCAATATGTGGCTGAACTGAACCCTGGATTGGAATACATCTCAAGCTCGGCCGACGGTGGCGTAAGCGGACACGGCCCCTACTGGGCTTGCACACCGAAAGAATACTTCTCACGCCAAACAGGTAAGCTGCACTCTGAGCGCGGTATGCCTAACGTGATGACCTATGAGGGACTGGTGCGCACCTTCACCCCCGCCACCCTGTGGCCGCAAGGCGATGCCTGGGGACAGCACGACTATACGATGGAGGGCGCTCAGCGTGGCGCTTCGTTCAACAAGATTATCGCCACCGCCTTTGGTCAGCCCAAGAACGCAAAGCAGTTTGCCGAGCTGGCTCAGTGGGAAAACTATGAGGGATATCGTGCTATGTACGAGTCGGGATCGAAAGATCGCATGGGCTTGCTCATCTGGATGAGTCACGCCTGCTGGCCCAGCATGACATGGATGTGCTACGACTATTACTTTGAGCCCACCGCCGCCTTCTTTGGCTGTAAGAAGGCTTGCGAGCCGCTGCACATACAGTGGAACGCTCTGACACGCGACCCCGAGGTGGTGAACCTCGCCGCTGGCAAGCACGAGGGTCTCACCGCTACACGCCAAATATTGAACGTGAAGGGTCAGGTGATACGCGACAACCGCACCACGCTCAGCACCGCCGACGATACCACCACGCCGCTTCAGGCGCTGCACGTTGACGATACCTACGACCTGCAGGGCGGAAAGGTGTTCTTCATACGTCTTGAACTGAAGGATGCTGCGGGCAAACTGTTGTCTGACAACTTCTACATGGCATCGAACGAAGAGGGCAACCTGCAAGAGCTGAACACGCTGCCTAAGCTGAAGGCCGACAAGCTGCTGCTCACTGTTCAAGGCAATGGCACCACGCGCACCGTAACGGTTGAGAACACGGCCAGCACACCTGCCATCTTGCTGCGCCTGAACCTGAAGGGTGCCGATGGCGAGCAAATTCTGCCTGTCGACTATTCAGACAACTATTTCCACCTCATGCCAGGCGAGAAGAAAACGGTAACCATCGCTTGGAAGGCTGAAGATGCGCGCGCACAGCAACCGCTCGTGCAGCTCTCAGGCTTCAATGCTGAGGGGCAGGAGAAGTAAGGCCCCTCCCCCGCGCCCCGTCCTCCAACAACAGCCCCTCCCCCGCGCCGCCTTTCGGCGGCTTCCCCCTCCCCGTGGGAGAGGGGAGTGAATAGCCTTGCATACTATAGTAGGACGGTGGTCTCCGTGCCCCGTCCTCCAACAAGCAAAAAGGGTATCCAAAAAGTAGGACGGTGGTCTCCGTGCCCCGTCCTCCCTTTAATAAACATGACGCGTCTTAGCCTTGGGTACGGAGCTCAACAAATCAAAGCCCCGTTCTCCCAAGAGCCTTTCTTATAGGTAAATATTGTTAAAAAAAGAAAAATAGCCTGTCGTGTGAAATGTTATTTGTAATTTTGAAGCGTTTAAGTTAATTGGCCCCAAGAGGCCAAGCATGTATATAATGACGGGAACAGGAAATAGCCCGTCGCGTATCTGTGAAGATGCGTATGTAATAAAGCTTCGTTTAGGTTAATAATCTATGCGGGAACCAAAAGTTCCCGCTTTTTTTGTATCCCCTTCATTCACCATTTTATTCTCTTTTTGTTATTATGCTCGCAATGCGTTGCATTGCTTGCGAGTTTTTAAACATTCTTGCGCTCCGTAGGTGCTCAGGCGCTTCGCGGAGTTATTCCCATTAATTGAACATTAATTAAACATTAATAATTCTTCGCGCAAAGCGCGTATTAATGTCAATCAATAGCTAATAATGTTTATTGAACCGCGCGAAGCGCATATTAATGATAATTAATGTTCAATTAATGGACATTAATGTTTACCCCCATGAGCGCGAAGCGCGAATAGAAAAGAGAACAAAAAGAGAACGATAGAATAAGATTACTGTCTTCTTCGCTCCAGTTTTATTCTCTTTTTATTCTGTTTTATTTTCCTTTTTTTAATACTCTTTTAAAAAGCAAGGGTTTTCTTTTGCCCTTTCGGCAAGAAAGCGTATTTTTGCACGCAATACGGCTTGCCCGGCAACTGTTGCAAGCAGGAAAAAGACTGTTGCAAGCAGGGGAAAAACAACCGCAAGAAGGAAAAAGACCATTGCAAGCAGGGAAAAAGCAACCGCAAGCAGAAATAAGACCGTTGCAAGCAGAAAAAGCAACAACTGCAAGCAGAAAATGACAACGATACTACTGTGGAGACACTGAAACAGAAGACCGCCCGCGGACTGTTCTGGGGCGGCATGAACACGATGGTGCAGCAGGTCATAGGCCTGCTGTTCGGCATCATCCTGGGGCGCCTGCTGGCACCCTCCGACTATGGCATGATGGCCATCATCAGCGTGTTCTCGCTCGTGGCCGTGGCCCTGCAGGACAGCGGGTTCAAGGTGGCGCTGGCCAACGAGAAGGCCCCCACGCCGCCCTGTTACCCCCCCCCACCAGCACGCGCCCGCGGCTGGCGCGGCGCCATCAGGGGCTTCTTCTACCCCTTCATCTTCGCATGGCACTGCTCGCAGTTTGACATGGAGTAGGGGGGAATTTCTATTTAAATCTCACCACCATCTTTTTCCCATTCACCACATACACGCCAGGCTTTAGGCCGCGCGTGGCGGTAGCCATGCGCTGTCCGGCCATGTTGTACACGGTGGCAGAAGTGGCGGCAGAGGCCGTCGGGGCACCGATGCCCGAGGGCGTGTCGGCGGACGTGCCGTACACGTCGAAGGCGTACAGGCGTATGGCGTTGTCGCCCTCAGGACGCTGTGCCACCAGCTTCACGTAGCGGGCGGCCACGGGCTGCGGCAGGGCATGAATGTGTATGTCGTCGGCCTGTGCCCCCTGCGCATCGACCACACACGTCCACAGGGCCGTGGAGGGGTCGTCATCGGCAGTCACGTATATCTTGTAGTCGGACAGGTTGTGAAAACCCTGCTCGCGCGTCTTGCAGTCGCGTATCAGGAAGTGTCCCACCATACAGGCGTGTGGCAGCGCCACCACCACCCAAGGCTCGGCCGAGGCATTGTCGCACCACTTGGTGGCGTCGTCGCCGTCCAGCAGCTTGTCGGCCCCCTCGCCGTCGCTCACCTGGGCACTCTTGCTGTGAATGGTGCCTCCGGCGCTGGCCGCGCTCACGTTCTGCTCGCCGGCGGGCAGGGCGAAGAGCGAGGCCGTGGCCAGGTCGCCGTCCAGCAGGCGTGCGTCGTCAGTCACGGTCCAGGCACGCAGGCGGTGGGTGCCCATGGCCGACAGGTCGGCCTTGTGGGCGAAGGTGTAGACGGTGGCCTGCGCTGCGGGCAGCAGCGGCAGCGTCTCGGTCACGACGGGCTGGTCGTCAACCTGATAGGCCAGCTGCACGTCGCTGATGGGCTGGTCGGTAGGGTTGGTCACGGTGAGGGCGATGTCGGTCTCGGCACCATACACACCGTCGGTGCACGGCGTGAGCGTGCCGACGGCCAGCGTGTGCGAGGTGGGGGCGGGCGACAGCACCATGCGGTCGATGTTGGGCGCATGTCCCTCGTCGTTGCCCAGGCAGATGGTATTGTCGCCCTTCTTCAGCTGCACGCTGAAGGTGCGCATGGCCATGCCGTCGCTGTTCCACGAGAAACCGTTGCCCTGCAGCTCGTGGTACACCTTCTCGCCCCCGTTCACCTGGATGTACAGGCGGCGGGTGTCTTGCGTGATGTAGAACAGGGTGAGGCGGTAGGTGCCGTCGGCGGCAGTCTGTGCCGTGCAGGTCACGGTGTGTCCCTGCCCGAGGAAGCCCACCATCTTGCCGCCCGAGCACAGGCCGGCGGCATCGGTGTCGATGGTGGTGCCGTCAGACACGGTGCCCTCCTCAGCCTCGATGCGCTGGAAGGCAGGCTGCGTGTGCGGCGTCTTGGTGAGGCGGACGGTGAAGCCGCCCGTAGCCTTGACGTGCAGGGCGAGTGTGGAGGCGGCCGTCACCGGTTGCTCGTCGTAGGCAATGTCGGAGGGGCAGGTGCCGTCCTTGTATATCTGAGCCGTGTAGGTGCCGTCGCCCAGCAGTTGCTGCAGGGGCAGCGTCACGTCGCGCTCGTCGTTGGCTATGGAGGCCACGTACCAGTCGTCCCCCTTGCGGCGGGCCACGGTGACATACTGGTCGGGGCTGGCCTCCAGGCAGCGCGTTTCATCCCAGGCGGCGGGCAGCACACCGAGCAGGGGAGCCGCCGGACTGGTGGTGAGGTTCTGGCGCGAGTCGCTCATGGTCTGTATGCCGCTCTCGTACAGGGTGGCCAGGGCCACCTGGTGGCTCCAGGTGGTGAGGTGCCGTAGCACGCCGTCCTTGCGGGCAAACTCCACGGGCGTATAGTCCATGGCGCCTATCACGTTGCGCGTCAGGGCCAGTGTGATGTTGTGCGTGGCGGGGGTGGCCAGGTGGTTGAAGTAGTACTGCTCGCCCCCGTACACGGCCTCGCTGGTGATGAGGTTGGGCCAGGTGCGGCGCAGGCCCGTCGGGCGTGTGCAGCCGTGGAAGTTCACCATGAGCTGTTGTTCGGCGGCCACCTTCAGCAGCTTCTCATATTTCTCCATCATGGCCTTGCGGTCATCCTCGAAGAAGTCTATCTTCACGCCGGCAAAGCCCAGGCGTTTCCACTCGGACAGGATGGAGCGTATCTGCTCCTCGTCGTTGCGGAAGCGGTTCTGGTGACTCCAGATGAACACTTTCACGCCCTTCGAGGCGGCATAGGCCGTGACATCGGCCAAGGCATAGGGAGCGCCGTCCCACCCGGCGTCGAGGGTGTAGTAGGGCCAGTGCATGTTGTGCGCCATGTCGATATAGTCTTTCACGATGTTCAGGTCGTGGCGTTCCTGTCCGTCCTCGCCGCCCCAGTCCCACGATGACAGGCCCGCCTGTATCCAACTGGTGTCGGTGAGTGAGGTGGCAGGGTTGAGGTCGTCGTTGAGGTTGCTCTCCACTATCGTTGCCAGCGTGCCCATGTACAGGGTGCGCCAGGGCGTGGTGAAAGCCGGGCCCACGGTGGGTGTGTCCTGAAGGGCGAAGCTGAAGCAACCGGGGTGGGTGGTGTCGCCCGCTACCAGCGCCGAAGCGCAGAACTGGGCGTCGCCCTGGCTCTCGGTGAGCAGCACCCAGCAGTCGTCGCCCTCGGTGCTCTTCACCAGGGCGGGCACGCACAGCTTGCGGGTGTTGTCGCTCACGCCCTGCAAGTCGCTCCATGAGCGGGCCGGGTAGGGCTGCGAGTAGTCGGTCACGTATCTCTGTGCCCAGCACCGCTCAAACGAGGGCAGGTTCACCTCGGCCTTGTCGGCCGTCACTGTGAGGGGCTCGTCGCCGTTTACCACATAGCGGAAGGCCACGCCGTCGTCGTAGGCGCGGCACTGCAGGGCCAGGGTATGGCTGCCCTTGGTGAAGATGAGGGTGAGCTCGTTGCAGGTGTTGTGATAGACGGCACACTTGCCCGTGGGCAGGGCATACTGCTCGTTGATGGGCCGCGTGCTGTGTGCCGACAGGGCAAGCCCTGCCGAGAGGTCCGCCTCCCGGGCCACCAGGCCGAGGGGCGAGGCGGCTACCAGGGTGTGCGTGCCGCGTGTGACGGTGTAGGTGAGTTGTCCGCTGTCAGAGCGGTCGATGGCCAGCGTGTTCTGTCCGTCGGGTGATGTCACGCTGCCTACCTCGTCGGCCATCGTAGCCGTACTGAGGGTGCTTAGGCAGAGTGCCAGCATTAGGGTTGTCGTTGATGTCTTCATAATCGTGTTTTGTTTTTAGTTAGATATTGATGTCATTTTTTCATGTCGTGTCGGCTCTGCCTTTCTTTTGCAGTGTTGCCCTGTCCTTTTCTGTCACCCTGTCCTTTAAATATAATGGGCAGGCGGTTGTGCATAATTCTGTACAGCAGAGGCCAGGGGAGGGTGTCCGGCAGATGGTGTGTGGCAGGTGTCCGTGTGCAAAGGTAAAGGTATAAGGGGGTTAGGGACTGTACAGATTTGTGCAATAAATGTACAGATTTGTGCAAAAGCCTACTTTTTCTGCGTTTCCGCCCTCATTTTGTGGGTCGCCACCCATGAAGGTTGGCGGAAAAGTATTACTTTTGCAATGCTGAACCGCCCCAACGCACAACTGTAAAAAAACGATGTTGAACACCTGAAGATACCACCATGATGCTGGGTACACTTATCTTATCTGCCATGAGCCTGCTGTCGGCCTTTGTGGGCCTGGGGCACGGCTATGTGCGCACCATCGGTCTGACCGACGGCCTGTCGAGCCAGGCCGTATATGCCCTGCACCAGGACGCGCAGGGATATATGTGGGCGGGCACCTACGAGGGTCTGAACCGCCTGGACGGGCGGCACGTGAAGGTGTACTGGGCCGGGCGCGACGGCCACGACCGGATAAGCGGCGACATCGTGGAGCGCGTACACGAGACTCTGCCCGGTGTGCTGTGGATACATTCCAACTTCGGGCTGGACTGCCTGGACACCCGCACGGGCCGCATAGCCTATCATCCGGCACTGAACGGCAGCTACCGCAGCACCACCGCCCCCGACGGCACCGTGCTGGCCACCAATGCCGACGGCCGCTGCCTGTATTACCACTACGGCCGGCGGCAGTTTGTGCCTACGCCCCTGCCCGGCGTGTGCTTCGACAGCATCAGGGGCTTCGCGATAGACGGGCTCCGCCGCCTGGTGGTGACGCAGCCCTCGCGTACCGACGTGTTTGCCCTCAGCACCTCAGCAGGAGGCACCACGCGCCTGCGTCTGGTGCGGCGCATGAGGGTGGCCGGCACCTGCCTGGCCTATGCCGCCGACTGGGACGGCGTACAGCAACTGGTGGCCGACACGGCCTATAACATATACGAGCGCACCGCCACCGACCTGCACCTGCGCCGCCTGTGCCAGGCTCGCCCCACAGCTCCGGCGGCAGGGCGCATAGGCGGCCTGGTGCGCATGGGGCACACGCTGCTGGTGGCCTACAAGGGGCGAGGCGTGATGGCCATAGACCTGCGCACGGGGGCGCGGCAACTGCTGCCCGTGCACGAGGGCGTGAACGCCCTCGTGCCTGACCGGCGGCAGCCTCTGGTGTGGATGGCCACCGATGGGGGGCTGCTGCAGTATGTGTACGACCGCTACCGCTTTCTGCCCATGTCCTTCGGCCAGAGCGGCTGGACGGGGGCCGCCGTGCGGGCCATCTATATAGACCCTCACGGCGACCTGTGGCTGGGCACCCGCGGCAACGGCCTGCTACGCTACGACGGTGCCCGCACCACCGATGGGCCGTCGGCCCGCTATACCACGGCCAATAGCATGTTAGGACACGACATGGTGTTCAACATCGTGCCGTCGGCACACCGCCGCCTGCTGTGGATAGGGGCTGAGGGCGAAGGGCTGAACTACTATTCTTACCGCCTGCAGCGCGTGTGCCGCCTGCGGCCCAGGCAGTGGCCCATGGTGCGCTGCATACACTATGTGGTGGAGACGGGGCCTGACGAGCTGTGGGCCGTGTCGAACTGGAACGGGCTGTTGCATATATGGCTGAAGGACACGGCGGGCGAACCCGAGATAGTATCCTGCCAGCAACTGCTGTACGATGACCGCCGACCCGGCTTCGCGCAGTTCTTCACCATCCGCCAGCAGGGACATGAACTGTGGCTGGCCAACCGCGAGAACGGCGTGTACTGCCTGGACACGCGACGCTCCCTGCTCACCCATGTGCTGTTTGTACGGCCACGGGCATCGGCTGCCAATGACGTGCATACCTTATGCACCGACATACCGGGACATGTGTTGGTGGGCACATCGGCCGGACTGCTGGACATTGTGCGGGGACATGGCAGGCGCCTGCACGTGCGCAACCTGAGCCGACGGGCCGCCCTGGAGGGACAGGCCGTGCGGGCCATCACGGCCGATGGTGCCCACGGGCTGTGGGCCGCCACGGCGCACGGACTGCTACATGTAGACCTGCTGAACGGCTCCACCCGCTACCATGAGGTGCGGCCCCCGATGGAGCTGGCCGACGGGGCCGCCTGGCGCTGCCCCGCCACAGGCATCTGCTATTTTGGTGCCACCGAGGGCGTGATGTGCGTAGACGAGAATGCCGCCGCTCCCGACCGCCCCTACGTGCCTCCCGTGCTGTTCGAGGGACTTGATGACGGCGCCACGCTGCGGCCCCTGCATGATTTCGCCCATTCACATCCTTTTCCCCATTTTGGCTCTTTCTCCCATTCCTGCTCCGATTTATGTCCCTCTCCGGACACTGACACCCGCTCCATCAGCATAGCCCACGATCAGACTTACCTGTCGCTGCGCTTCTCTGCCATCGACTATCTGGATGCCCCGGGCTACAGCTTTGAATACCGCATGGGCCGCACCGACACCCTGTGGCACCGCACCGTGGGCGGACCGCTGCTGTCGCTGGTCGGACTGGCTCCAGGCACCTACCGTCTGGCTGTGCGCTACCGGCACGGCACCGTGGTGTCGGCACCCCGCACGCTCACCGTGCGCGTGCTGCCGCCTTGGTGGGCCTCGCCCTGGGCCAAGGGGTGCTATGCCCTCCTGGCCCTGGTCTTGGCATGGGGCGGCGTGCGCCTGTACCGCCTGGTGCAGCGACGGCGACGCGAGCGTGAGGAGCAGCGACGCACGCTGGAGGCACACCGTCGTAAGGTGCGGCAGATGGAGCAGTTGAGCCGCGAGATGGGCACGCCGCTCACCCTCATCGACGGCCCCGTGCGTCAGATGCTGAAGTGGCCCAGTCTGGACGAGAAAACGCGCCGATACATGGCAGTGGTGAGTAGCAACGCCGAACGCATGAAGGATCTGGCACGCGCCATGTTGCACGGCCACGGCCCGGCGGCGCTGCACAGCCATGCCGAGGCTCTCGGCCACCCCGTCAAGGTGGCCGAGGGCGAGCACGTGAAGGCACCCTCTCTGCCCTACGTGATGGTGGTGCACGGACATGCCGAGCTGCTGTGGATGCTGGCCGATGCCTTAGGCTCATGCTACAACACCGTGGTGTGCCGCTCTGCCGGCACGGCCAGACAGTGGCTGCTGCGCCGCCAGCCTCAGCTGGTGGTGGTGGGTGCCCGGCGACTCGATACCGACACCGTCGACTTCTGCCGCCTGCTGAAGGGGCACCGCTCCACGGCTCACCTGCCCCTGGTGCTGCTCACTTCGCGCGATGACACGGAGGCCGATGCCCTGGCTCCCATCACGGGGGCCGACGTGCGCCTGACCGAGCCTTACGACGAGGCCGACCTGCTGTCGGTAGTGTCGGGACTGATGCAGCGTGCACAGGTGCTGAAGGAATATTTCGAGACATCGGTAAGCGCCTTCGAACTGGTGGACGGCCATGTGTTGCACAAGGACGAGAAGGAACTGCTGGAGCGCATCGTGGCCGTGATAAACGCCAACATCACAAACCCGCAGCTCAGCACCACCTTCGTGGCCCAACAGTTGGGCATAGGCACGCGTAACCTGTACCGGCAGTTGGCCGCCTTCACCCACGACACGCCCACCGCCATCATCCGCGCCACGCGTCTGGAACGTGCACGCCGCCTGCTGTCGCACACCACGCTCACGGTAGAGGAGATAGTGTATAAGGCAGGATTTTCCAACCGCGGCACCTTCTACACCCAGTTTGCACAGAAGTTCGGCTGCACACCGCTCGAATACCAGCACCGCTGCCGCGAGGAGGGACGCCGGGGTATGCAAGACGAGGACTGACCTTGTGGCGCGCAACAGGCCCGGCGCTGCGCCACAGGGGCAAACAGGGTCTGTATGCAGCAGAAAATGAGGCCGCAGCCCTTGTCTTACCGAAAAAAACGCTACCTTTGTACCCGACAAGAAAGCAGGGCGCGCCACGGACGGCTGCCAGCCCGCTAACGTAAACAACGATTTGCCAATATCCGGCATTATACATCATACATCCAGAAACAACAATCTTACACACTATGGCATATACACGCATTACTGCCGCCGAAGCAGCGGCCATGATTGAGCACGATGCTACCATCGGTTTCAGCGGTTTCACACCTAACGGCATACCCAAGGCCGTAATAAGAGAAATTAAGAAGAAGGCCGAGCGGCTGCACGCCGAGGGTCAGCCCTACCAGATAGGCCTGGTGACGGGCGCGTCGGGGTGCCAGAGCCTGGAGGGCGACCTGGCCAACGTGCATGCCATCAAGTTCCGCGGCCCCTTCTCTACCAATAAAGACTTCCGCACACATACCAACCTGGGCGAGATCGACTATGAAGATATGCACCTGGGGCATGTGGCCGAGCGCTTGCGCCGTGGCTTCTATGGCGAGATTGACTGGGCCATCATCGAGGTGAGCGACCTTGACGAGTTCGACACCGTGTGCCGCGCCTATCTTACCACCGCGGGGGGCATTGTGCCCACCATTGTGCGTCTGGCCAAGCGCATCATCATCGAGCTGAACCGCTTTCATAGTCCTGACAGCAAACTGCTGCACGACGTGTATGAGTGTGCTGAGTATCCGCACCGCCAGCCCATACCCCTGCTTTCGGTGGGACAGCGCATAGGCACCAACTATGTAGAGATTGACCCCAAGAAGATTGTGGGCGTTATTGATAGCAATATCGAGGAAGAGGCGCGTGGCTTTGTCGATCCCAACGCCGACCTTACACGCATAGGCCAAAACGTGGTCGACTTCTTCCTCCGTGATATGAAGGCGGGCCACATTCCGCCCACCATGTTCCCCATACAAAGTGGTGTGGGCACCACGGGCAACGCCGTGATGAAGGCCATCGGACAGTGCGAGGGCTTGCCCCCTATGGAGGTGTTTAGCGAGGTGGTGCAAGATGCTGTGGTTGAACTGATAGAACAGGGAAAGATATCGCAGGCGTCGGCTGCCGCCATGACCTGCACCAACGAGTGCATACAGCATGTGTATGAGAACATCGACTTCTTCAGTCGGCACCTCACCCTTCGTCCCAGCGAGCTGTCAAACGCCCCCGAGCTCATTCGCCGCTTCGGCGTTATCGCTATGAACACGGCCCTCGAGTGCGACCTCTATGGCAACGAAAACTCAAGCCACATCTGCGGCTCAAGCCTTATGAACGGCATCGGTGGCTCGTGCGACTACGAGCGCAACGGCTCTATCAGCATCTTCTACACACCGTCTACGGCTAAGGGTGGCAAGATTAGTGCCATCGTGCCTATGTGCTGCCACGTTGATAGCACCGAGCACGATGTCGACGTTATCGTTACTGAACAGGGCGTGGCCGACCTTCGTGGCAAAGGCCCTATGCGCCGTGCACAAGAGGTGATTGAGCGCTGTGCACACCCCGACTATAAGCCGCTCCTGCGCGAGTATCTGCGCATAGCACCGCAAGGCCACGAGCCGCAGCACATGCGCGCCGCCTTGGCCTTCCACGATACCTATCTGAACAAGGGCGACATGCGACTGACCGACTTCAGCGATTATCTGAAATAACTGAAGTTTCGCATGCCTTTGGCATGCTGTCAGTAAACGAGTAGACAAGTAGACAAGCTGCTACCAAAACTTATCAACTTTCTTTTGAAAGGTTAGACCTATAAAGCAAGCAGCTTGTTAACTCGTCTACTCGTCACTAAGAGCATGCCATAGGCATGCGAAACTATAATATAAATGTATTTAGCGCGTTGACAATGAGAATATTGATTGTAAACACAAGCGAGAATGTGGGCGGAGCCGCTGTGGCTGCTAACCGCCTCATGGAGGCCCTCAACAACAATGGGGTGAAAGCCAAGATGCTGGTAATGAAGAAAACCACCGATCATATCACGGTGGTGGGATTGCCGCACGCCTGGCTGCAACGTCTGCACTTCTTGTTGGAACGTTTCGTCATCTTCTGTCATCTGCACTTCTCTCGACGCAACCTCTTTGCCATCGACATTGCCAATGCAGGAACCGACATCACCAGCCTACGCGAGTTTAAAGAGGCCGACCTCATACACCTGTCGTGGATAAACCAAGGCATGCTGTCGCTGGCCGATATACGACGCATTGTGCGCAGCGGAAAACCCGTGGTCTGGACTATGCACGACCTATGGACCGCCACCGGCATCTGCCACTATGCGCGACAGTGCCCCTCGTTCCGTACAGGGTGCCACAACTGCCGACTGCTGCCTCGCGGTGGCGGTAAAGCCGACCTCTCGCGCAAGGTGTGGAACCGCAAAAAGGCCCTGTATCATAACGCCAACATACACTTTGTTACCTGTAGCCGATGGCTCGAAGGCCAGGCTCGGCAGAGCGCTCTGATGAAGGGGCAACGCATCACGGCCATTCCTAACCCCATCGACACGCGCCTCTTTGCGCCCACCGATAAGGCCGAGGCCCGACTGAAGAACCAGTTGCCAGCCGACCGCCGCATCATCTTGTTCGTGGCACACCGCGTTGACGACGACCGCAAGGGCGCCAACTATTTTGTTGAGGCCGTAAACCGTCTGGCCGACGCCAGCCCCCACTTTGCCAAGAACACCTGTGTGGCCGCCATTGGCCGAAACAGCGAGACCATTGCCGCCCTGCTGCACGTGCCCACCTATGCCGTGGGCTTTGTTACCGACGAGCGACAAATGGCCTCGGTATATGCCGCTGCCGATGTGTTTGTGCTACCTTCGCTCGAAGACAATCTGCCCAACACCATCATGGAGTCGTTAGCCTGTGGCGTGCCCTGTGTGGGCTTTAAGGTGGGCGGCATACCCGAGATGATAGACCATCGCGTAAACGGCTATGTGGCCAACTTTAAAGATGTGGCCGACCTGGCCGCAGGCATACAGTGGGTGCTTAACGAGGCCGATGCCCGAGCACTGTCGGCCGCCGCTCGCCGTAAGGTAGAGATGCGCTATTCGCAGTCGGCCGTGGCTGCCGAATATATAGAGGTGTATAACGAGATGATAGCACAGAAAACGTATCGTATATAATTCTTTTTCATGGTAGTATTTTCAATAATCACTTGCACCTATAACGCCGAGAGTGTGCTGCAACGTACCCTCGACAGCGTGCTGGAGCAAACATATAGTCATGTAGAACATATCATTGTAGATGGGGCCTCGACCGATGCCACGCTCAATATGGTAGAAGCTTATCGGCAGAAAAGCGATGCCGAAGACTGGTGCCACGAGGTGCGCGTGAAGAGTGAGCCCGACCGCGGACTGTACGATGCCATGAACAAAGGCATACAGCGCGCCACAGGCCAATATGTGTTGTTCTTAAACGCTGGCGACACGTTTCCCTCGGCCGACACCTTAGAGCTGGTGGCCGAGAGCGTGGGCGAGGGCGAAGAGCCGCCTGCCGTGCTCTATGGCGACACCGATGTGGTAGACGATGACGGACACTTTCTGCGCCACCGCCGCCTGTCGCCTCCGCGCCGCCTTACTTGGCGCTCGTTTATGAAGGGCATGTTGGTGTGCCACCAAGCCTTCTATGCTCGTACCGACTTGGCCAAGGTCACGCCTTACGACCTGCACTACCGCTTCTCAGCCGACGTTGATTGGTGCATACGCATCATGCGTTTGGCGCGCCGCCGCCGTCTGCCCATGCGCAATGTGGGCGCCGTGGTGGTAAACTTTCTCGATGGTGGCATGACCACCACCAACCATCGCGCCTCGCTGAAAGAGCGCTTCCACGTCATGGCCCACCACTATGGCTTCGTGCCCACCGTGCTCATGCACGCATGGTTTGTAATAAGAAGCATGGTGAAGCGATAACTTCATCTTAATAAAAATGAAACAAATATCTTTATCTGCTCGTATCTTTTATATCCCGCTGTTCCTCATCCTGTTCCTACTATCAGGCTGCACGATGAGCAAGAGTTATAAATATAAAATAGGTGTATCGCAGTGTGTGGGCGGTAGATGGCGCGATAAGGCCAATGTAGAGATGCTGTCGGCTCAGCATCTCTACGATAATGACGTGAAGGTTGTTATTAAGAACGCCAACAACAATACCCAGTTACAAAGCGAGCAGATTGATAGTTTGGTAGCTGAAGGGGTAGACCTGCTTGTGGTGTCGCCCAACGACGACCGTGCCCTTAATGCCAGTTTGCTACGGGCTCATAAGCAACATATACCCATCGTTTTCTTCGACCGACTTACATCTATACCTTATTATACCGCCTATATAGGTGGCGACAATATTGATGCCGGACGGCAAATGGCACGATATGCCGTGCGGCTGTGTTGCGACAGTGTGCGTGCCGAGGGCCGCCGCCCCGTAGTGCTGGAGATAACAGGCCCTATGATTCTTTCGCCCGACCGTGACAGGCACAAAGGTTTTGCAAATGTTATGCAGCATCACCCCGATATCGAATACATCTCGGTGCCCAGCAGCTGGTCGTTTGAAGGTAGCAGTGACGTTATGCAGCGTTGGCTAAAGGACAAGAAAAAAGCCGATGTGGTGTTCTGCCATAGCGATCATGCTGCCTTAGGAGCACGTGCTGGAGCGCTCAGCACAGGGCGTGTCGACGATATTTATTTTCTGGGCGTCGACGGGTTGCCTGGCGAGGGTATCGACTCAATACAGCAAGGCAAACTGTCGGCATCATATATCTATCCCACTCATGGCGAAGAGGTTATTGCGTTGGCTTTACGTGTGCTTGAAGGCAAGCGTGTGCCGCGTATCAACACCATTGGCAGTTATGTGGTTACACCACAAAACGTGACAGATGTGTCGATGAGTAGCAACGCGCTCATGCAACAGAGCCAATATCTTGCCACGATACAGAAAAAGTTAGAAACCTATCTGGGCTTCTATCATACCCAGCGCACACTTACCTTGGTGTTTGTGCTTTTTACCATTATGCTTACCATGGCCGTGTTTGCCACCTTGCGTGCTGTGCGAGCTACACGTAGGGCTAACCGCCGCATGTGCGAGATGAACGACGAGCAGATGCGCTTCTTTACAAATGCCTCTCACCAGTTGCGCACCCCTCTCACGCTCATTGCTGGCCCTCTTAACCAGTTGGCACAGGGGCATGGCGACAGCAAACAGCTGATAGATATTATTCAGCGCAATGTAACCCAGCTGCAGCATTTGGTGAGCGATGTGTTGCTGTTTCGTCATGAGAACCGTAACACCATCGACGATACCACCGTGGCCAATGAAGAACAAATAAAAGTAAGCGACAAGTCGGTGCAAGATGCTCGGCACGAGGTGCTGCTCAACGCCAATAACGACGAGTTGGCTACCGTGCTCATCGTTGACGATAATGCCGATATGCGGGCCTATCTGCGCACATTGTTGCTCGACCGTTACTATGTGATAGAGGCTTCTGATGGGCAAAGTGGCTTGCGCTTGGCAATAGAAAGCGTGCCCGACCTGGTGGTGAGCGACGTAATGATGCCCATCATGGACGGACTGACGCTTTGCACACGCCTTAAACACCACGAGGTTACCAGCCATATACCCGTGTTGTTGCTTACGGCTCGTAGCACCGAACAGCAGTATGTTGAAGGCATGCAGACGGGTGCCGACCTATATATGACCAAACCCTTTAGTGCCGACTTGCTGTTAGCAAACATTGCTTCGCTGCTGACCAATCGGCAGAAATTGCGTATGCTGTTTTCTGATGTTAAGGCAAATGGCAACGACTCTTTAGGCTCCACAGCTCTCGCGTCTTCTTCGTCTCAAGAACAGCCTACGGCGATAAGTCCTGACCGATTGTTTATCAACAATTTTATAAAGGCAATGGAGATGCATCTCTCCGACACCCAACTTAAAATTGAAGACCTTGGCAACGAGGTGGGGCTTTCGCGTGTGCAGCTCTATCGTAAGGTGAAGGCACTTACAGGCATGACTCCTGTTGAAATATTGCGCGAGACGCGCCTTAAACGTGCCATGCAATTATTGAAGACCACGGGGAAAACCGTGTCAGAGATTGCTAACGAGGTGGGCTTTGGCACCCCAGGCTATTTCTCTACTTGCTTTAAAAAACAATACGGAAAGTATCCCAGCGATGTAAGAGATGAGCTGCGTGTGTAGCTCGCATACACATAAGGCAACCCCATATATCTACAAAAAGATAGGGCTGCTACTTAATATTTTTGACATTCGTATCAACGATTGTTACATGTAACAAGAGTGATATTTTATGAACGATTCATGAAATATCACTCTTTTCTTATTTGCATATCTTTGCGTTCGAGAAATAAATGCAAGTGTTTATATTTTACACTTAAATGCTAAAAACAGAAACAACAAATATGAGAATATAAATAGCACAGAAATGTGTAGAATAACAAGCAAGAAGGAAAAATAAGAAAACTAAAAACGTAAATATTAAATTTTAAACAATGATTATGAACAAGAAAAATTTTACTCAGTTGTTATTGTTGGCTATACTATTAGTATGTGGTAGCCAGTGGGTCAAAGCACAAGAAGTGGCTATGTTTATCGGTGCTGATAAAGTAAGCAATATTCAAGACGATGATGAGAAGGCTGCTGCCGAGTGGTTCAATACTAAATATGTAGCAACGGGTGAAGGCAAATTTTTCACTCCCTCTACCATAACAACGCTCAGCGCTACTGATACAAAAGTGCTGTGGGTGGCCATTGATCGTGAAGGCTTAGAGAAAGGATATAATAACTTGCCCAGTACCTTCTACAACTTTGATAGCTTTGATGCTATGCAGCGTTTCGTAAAGGCTGGTGGCAATTTGCTCCTTACCAGTCATGCTACACAGCTAATTGTACCTCTTGAACGTGTAACCGATGTATATGCTCCTGGCATTTTTGGGGCTGGCGCTGGTGGCGACAATCCTGATGTATGGGGCATCAATGCACAGATAGGTGCTGTGATGACTGATGTGTATGACCATCGTACACATGCTATTTATAACGGATTGGAGACCAATACTACTACATACGAAGACCATGAGTTCTTCCCACTGATAGGAGCGGGTTGGAAAGAAGACCATAACTGCAAATGGGATTTCAACGCCATTGCTGGCTTGGAGGATAACCCTAACAAGTTGGCCGACTTTGAGCAGAAAACCTCTTCAACAGTGCTTGGCGCTTGGCAGCACGTGGTCGACTATGCTTGTGCGGGTGTAATAGAGTTTCATCCTACAGCCGACTTCAAGGGTACCATTCTTTGCAACGGCATTGCTGCCTACGAGTGGAACCAGAATAATGCTACCAACGCTTATCAAAGCAATATTGAGAAACTCACTGCTAATAGTTTAAGCTATCTCAAGTCGCTGGGCACTGCCACTGCCATTAATGGTGTGGTGAATAATACTGCCAAGGATAGCCGCATTTATAACCTTAAAGGCCAGTATGTAGGAACCAGCCTTAATGTGTTGCCTAAGGGCGTGTATGTAATGGGTGGTAAGAAAGTGATGAAATAACTAAGAACAATAATTATAATATAGAAGACACTATGAAAACAAGAAAGATAACACATCTTTTGCTGCTGGCTTTAATGCTTGTATGTGGCAGTCAGTGGGCTATGGCACAGAAGTTGGGTATGTTTATTGGCTACGACAATGTTAGTGCTATTGAAGACGATGACGAGAAAGCTGCCGCCGAGTGGTTTAACACTAACTATGTGGCTAAAGGCGAAGGCCAGTTCTTTACCCCTACTAACATTAACACGCTTGATGCTAAGAACGTGCGTGCATTGTGGGTGGCTATTGATCGTGTAGGTATAGAGAATGGATACAGTAAACTGCCTAAAGCCTTTATCAGCAATGAGGCTCTTAACGCAATGAAGGCTTTTGTGCAAGCTGGTGGTAACCTGTTGCTTACCAATCATGCTACACAGCTTATTGTGCCTCTTGAGCGTGTGGCCGATGTCTATGCTCCTGGTATCTTTGGTTCGGGCGCTGGTGGCGACAATGCTGATGTATGGGGCATCAACGCACAGATAGGTGCAACGCAAGTCAATCAGTACGACCATCGCTCGCACGCTATCTATCAAGGTTTAGAGGCTAATACAACCCAGTATACCGACCATGAGTTCTTCCCTTTGATAGGAGCTGGTTGGAAAGAAGACCATAACTGCAAATGGGATTTCAACGCCATTGCTGGCTTGGAGAATAACCCTAACAAGTTGGCCGACTTTGAGCAGAAAACCTCTTCTACAGTGCTTGGCGCTTGGCAGCACGTGGTCGACTATGCTTGTGCGGGTGTGATAGAGTTTCATCCTACAACCAATTTTAAGGGTACCATTCTTTGCAACGGCATTGCCGCCTACGAGTGGCATCAGAATAATGCTACCAACGCTTATCAAAGCAATATTGAGAAACTCACCGCAAATAGTCTTGAGTATCTCAAGTCGTTAAACACCTTGACGATTGCCGACAATGCTGATAATGTAACTGAAGCTATTAGCGCCAAGAGCGGTAAGCCTATCGATTTTATTCTTACTCGCCAGTTGAAAGCTGATACATGGAACACCATTTGTCTGCCTTTCGATGTAAATGCCGACCAGATAAACAGTGTGCTGAAGAGTGCAGGTAATGTAAAAATATTTGACCGCGAAGAGGCTTCTACACAAACTATCTATTTTAAGGATGCCGAAACCATGCAAGCAGGCGTTCCTTATCTTATTAAGCCTACTGAAGAAGTGAAAATCCTTACTTTTGATGGCGTAACCATAACCTCTACTGAGGCACAGCGCAATGGCACTGAATGTGGTATACATGGCAATTATGCTCCCTATACCATGAAAACTGATGGCACAGAAATGTTCCTCAATGCGAGCCGACAATTTGTGGTGCCTGCTGAGGGTAAAAACAAAATGAATGGTTTCCGCGCTTATTTCTTTAAACCATCAAGCATTTCAGCAGCGGCTTTCAATATCAATTTTGGCGAGACTACAGCCATCAACGGTGTGACAACAGAGGCCAACAATGAACAGAATATGAAGGTGTACAACCTGAACGGACAGTATGTAGGCACAAACCTCAATGCTTTACCTAAAGGTCTTTATATCGTGGGTGGAAAGAAAGTGCTGAAATAAAAATGCTTCACACTTTTTAAAAAGAATATCAATCTTTCTAAAAAATAATGATGACAACTATTATGAAAAAGAAATATTATGTTGCTCCTGCCATAATGGTGCAAAAGATGGAAATTGAAACCTTGTGTGCGGGTTCTCTTAATGGTAATGCTACACAAGGTTCGTTCAGCGACCCCGTTACCGAGGGCGATGCTTCAGAGGCTTGTGGAAAACTTCATATCAACGATGTATGGGAGTAAGATGAAAGGCTAAGCCTCTTAAAATGTACAGCAACAAACACACTCCCGTTGCTACATATATTTATGCGCCCTGCAATGAGTAAATAATTAGATGTTTAAACACTTCTCCTTGTAGGGCGCTTTGTTTTTTCTTTATATAAACAAAGATGTTTCAAAGAGAGAATGGTAGTAGGTAAGCTTTTATAAACAAATACAACTTATTATTTGTGGCTTTTATGTCAATCATTGTTTCATGAAACATGAATGATATAAAATGAACGATATCTCTAATCAAAAATTGTTATATGTTAATATCTTTGTCTACGTTTTGGGGGCTGATATTAGAGGAGCCTCCCTTAACTAAAGACCTTTATATATCTTATTAAAGATGACTGCTATTTGTTAAGTAAGACAAAGGCTATTTGTTAAGTATGATAGAGGCTATTGTTAAGTAAGACAAAGGCTATTGTTAAGTAAGACAAAGGCTATTGTTAAGTAAGACAAAGGCTATTGTTAAGTATGATAGAGACTATTGTTGAAACAAAAATTATAAGAAATAAATTTAAAAACTAAAAACAAACGTAAACTCTTATGAAGAAAGTGAAAGTGGCTTTAGTTAGTATGCTCTTGCTTACAAGTGCTGGGGCTTTCGCCCAGA
>CAKQFW010000006.1 GCA_934230965.1 uncultured Prevotella sp. | reverse complement strand
GCTGAACAAGAACCAAACGCTGAAAAGCAAAAGAAGAAAAAGACAACCAGTTACCCCTGTTTTAAAAACCAAAAATTAATAACAAACAAAAACAATGCTTATGCAAACACTTCGCATTACGCACAGAACGTCATTGGTTCTGGCTACGGCGTTGTTGACTTCGGCATCGGCCTTTGCACAGACCGAAATCAGCACCGAAGCACAACTCAGAGCCATTGCTAATGATCTGAATGGCAGTTATGTTCTGACACAAGACATCACGCTTTCGGATGAATGGACACCCATTGGTACATCCGACAATCCGTTTAAAGGCACGCTCAACGGCCAAGGTCACACCATTAAAGGCCTTACTATGGGCAACGGTGATAACGACAACCAAGCTTTCTTCGGCTTCACAAACGGAGCCACCGTTGAAAACATTGGCTTTACCAGCGCTGTGGTGAAAGGCCATAATCAGGCTGCCATTGTTGTAGCACAGGCCACCTCTTCTACGCTGAGCAATATTTATGTGTCGGGCGTAGTAACGGGTCGCGACCACGTGGGCACCATTGCTGGCGATGCACGTGGCACCACCGAAAACCATACCACCATTACCAACTGCGTGTCGACAGCAGCAGCCCTCAGCACCGAACACCAAGGTGGCGGCATTGCTGGCTGGACAAACAACAGCACCTTTAGCTACAACATTGCCTATGGCGCCGTAACCGCTCCCAGCAATGGCGCTGGCGGCATCACCGGCATGGTTGACAATAATGGTAGTAATACAGTGTATACAAGCAACATTTCGGCTGCGCCTTACATTAAAGGTACCAACGATCGCACACACGGCATTAACGGTTGGTGCAACAATAGCTCAAACACTGGCAGCAACAACCTCTCATGGGCTGGAACCGTATATTATGTAGGCGGAAACGAGAAGAAGGCCACCGATATTACCGAGCCCAGCAATGGCAGCGGCATACATGGCACCGTAACCGCTACCGATGCTCTGACACAGGCCGCCACCTATACAGGCATAGGTTTCAGCACCGATACATGGCAACTTACTGATGGCCAATGGCCCCGACTGAAACAGTTTGCTACCATGTACGATGCCTTTACCTCTATATCGGCGTTGCCCGGCACCATAGCATCAGGGAAAAACGTTACCGTTACCGCCACAACGGCGCTCAACCGCGACATTAAAATCACCTCATCGCAACCCTCTATCATCTCAGTAGACGGCCATACGCTTAAAGCAGAGAATAGTGGCACCTGCGATATCACCATCACCTCAACAACAGACGATTTGGCAAAAGGTGCCAGCAAAACATTTACCATAACGGTAGAGGCCGCAAAACTCTTCACCATAAGCACCCCCGAAGATCTTGACAAACTGCGCAACGACATGACGGCCGACTATGTTTTGGCCAATGACATCGACATGAAGGACATTAACTTTGTGCCCTTCGGCATTGTCAATAACGAGAACGCCGGCAAGTTTACGGGCACATTTGATGGACGAGGACATACCATTAAAAACTTAAGATATGACGTAGAAGGTAAGGGCGAGGTGGGCCTCTTCAGCCAAACCAACAACGCCACCATCAAAAATCTTATTATTGAAGGTGCCTACTTTAAGGGCAATGCCAACGTAGGCGGCATCGTAGGACAGATGTATCGCACCACCATTACCGACTGTGCTGTACTGAACTCGTACATTGAAGGACGCGACCACGTGGGAGCCATCGCGGGCGAAATAGCGCAAACCGAGGTGGACGGCAACTGGGTGGGTGGCACCATTACCAACTGCTTCTCTGATGCGCGCATCAAGACGCGCGAGTATCAGGCGGGCGGCATGCTGGGCACCATACACTGCGGAACAGTAGAGAAAAACCTTTTCACTGGTACGGTTGATGGACGCGAGGGCGACAACGCCAATGGCATGGTATCGCTCGTTGACAAAAACGATGCGGCATCGCTCATACAATATAACGTGGTGGCTGCCGCTCACATCTACGGCAAGATAGGACGCGTGGTTTCTAACAACCGTTTGGGCAGCACAGATAAAGGAAAGGTTACCAAAAACTATGTGTCGGCCAACACATGGGTAGGCACAAAGGCCGACAATGCCACCATGGCAAAATATACCAACCCCAACGACTATAATGGTGCCGACATTCCTGTTACCGAATTACGCACAAAGCAGTTCTATACCAACATCTTGGGATGGGACTTTAACGACCACTGGACCTTCTTGCCTAACACCGAGGGCAAAATGTATCCTGTGCTGAAGATTATGGAGGGCAAACAGCTCCCCAACACCTTCTGGCACACACCCTCTGCCACCAAACTTACCTATGCTTCGGGCGAAGAAAGAATAAGCACGCACAGCTCATACGGACAATGTATCATACCCACCCTAACCCAGGGTAGCGAGATAGCCATCATTGAGGGCAACGACATCAAGGCCAAAGAAAGCGGATACACACTGGCGGGCGAAGGCGAGGTAAAAGCCTCGTTCAACATCGACCCCGCCATTGCATCGCACTTCAGCGGAACCACACAGGACGACATAACCTTTAATATTGTTAATGGCACCGAAACCATTGAAACAGCCGACGAGTTTGTAAGCAAACTCACAGCTAAAGCCGATGGCCACTATGTTCTTACCAACGATATCGACCTCAAAGACAAAGACCTCTCAGCACTGGGCAAGAGCAATGCTTACACCTTTACAGGCTCAATCAATGGTCAAGGACACGTGGTAAGCAATGCTTCGCTTACACAAGAAGAAGACAATGAAAACATAGGCATCATTGCCAAGACCGAAGGTGCTGTGCTGCGCGACATTGCCTTTACCGATTATAGCGTAAACACAAACGATAAGGGCAAGCACGTAGGTTTTATTGGTTCAGCAAAGAACACCATCTTCAAAAATGTGTATGCACGTGGCAGCGTTTACGGTAACGACCACGTGGCACTGCTGGCTGGCGATGGCGACGGATGCACCCTTACCAACTGTATGGTTGACGGTAGCGTGAAGGCAAACAGCCAGGTGGGCGGCTTCTTCGGATGCACACTGGCCGACGGTGCCACCTTCAACCACTGTCTGGCTACAGGCACCTTGCGCGCCACCTATCGTGGATGGATAGGCGGCTTTATCGGACTGGTTGACAAGTTTAGCGCCATCAGCATACAGCAATGTGCATCGGCCATGAAATGCTGGAGCTACGGAATAACCAACTCCGAGAAGAACACACAGCCCTTCATTGGCGGCAATGGCGCTGATCGTGCTAACGCCCTCGTGTTCTTCAACAACAACATTGTTAGCAGCGAGGCCATCTCTGACAGCCCCGACAAGGCTTGGCCTAACCGCTACCGCACCGTTGACGGTGGCAACGTAATCGACGCCACCACCTATACCACCAGCGAGGCACAAACCTTATATGGTGAAAACGGCTGGGACTTAGGCACCACCTGGACACTGAACACCGATGCTGCATACCCTGTGCTGAAAGACTTTGCCAGCGTAGCCGTACATCAAGGAGTAACCCTGGAGGCTGAGACAGACAATGCCAGCAAAATAAAGACAGCCAACAACGCCGTTAGCGACGTATCGCTCATCCGCACCCTTGATGCCAACATTTGGAACACCTTCTGTGTGCCCTTCGCCTTTAAGGTAGAAAACAGCGCGCTGGCTGGTGCCAAGGTGAAAGAGTTTGACAAGATTGATGGCACCACCATGTATATGAAAGATGCCACCTACATACTGCCTGGCAGACCCTACCTGGTAAAGCCTACCGCCGAAATTAAAAACCCAACCTTCAGCGCTGTGGCCATCTATGACGAAGCTGCCACAAAGGTGGGCAACGACACTTACACCCTGATAGGCACCTACAGCCCGAAGACCATCAGCGAAGACAACATCTATGGTGTAAAAGCTAACGGAGCCATTGCTAAGGGTAAGAAGGACACCACCATCAAGGGCTTGCGCGCCTACTTCATCATCAACGGCAATGGTGGCCAGGCCAAGATCAACTTTGGCGACGACGAAACCACAGGCATTGAAAACATTGTTACCCCCACTGCCATCAGCAACCAAAAGGTGTATAACCTGAACGGACAGTATGTGGGCAACGACCTAAAAGCCATGCCTAAAGGTATGTATATCGTGAATGGCAAGAAGGTGATTAAATAATCACAACCTTCAGGTCAACACTATCAATTACAACAGTTCAACAAAACAAACATTATTGCTATGAACAAGAAAAAAGCATATATCGCTCCAGCCATATTGTCGATAACAGTGTGCCCAGCCTTGAATATCTTGGCAGGTTCAGTCACCGATACAGGCATTGATTTCAGAAACATTGACTCTGGAGAGACTGGTGGCGGTGAATTTAAAAGTAAAATAAACATTAACGATGTTTGGGAATAAGGCTGTGCCTTATTCTTTATAACCCTATATCAATGCAAGCAAGCAGTGAGGCCCTTAAGACCAAATGCTTGCTTGCATTTTTTCGTTGTATGCAAATAAATCAAATATTCATACCTTGCATACACAAAACAATATCTACAGTAGGCGGTTTTCTGTATATTTTTACTACTTTTGCAAGCAAGAACAACTGCATACAAGATAAACAATTATTGTCTTATGGAATCGACACATAAAATTAACAAAGTGGAGCTGCGCAACCTCCGGATGGACGACTACGATCAGCTGGCGGGTTCGTTTCGGCGCATCTATGCCGACCACGACGTATTTTGGACACACGAACAAATTAAAACGCTTATCACCATCTTTCCTGAAGGCCAGGTGGTGATTGTGGTTGACGACAAGATTGTGGGCTGCGCCCTCAGTATCATTGTCGACTATAACATGGTGAAGGGCGACCACACCTACGCCAAGGTTACGGGCAACGAAACCTTTAACACACACAACCCTAAGGGCAACATTCTGTATGGCATTGAGGTGTTCATACACCCCGACTACCGTGGCCTACGCTTGGGCCGACGTATGTACGAATATCGTAAGGAGCTGTGCGAGAAGCTGAACCTGAAGGCTATCATGTTTGGCGGACGCATACCCAACTATCATAAGTATGCCGACACCATGCGCCCGAAAGAGTATATTGAGAAGGTGCGCTCGCGCGAGATATACGACCCTGTGCTCACCTTCCAGCTCTCAAACGACTTTCACGTGCGCCGCGTGATACGCAACTATCTGCCCAACGACGAAGAGTCGAAACACTGCGCCACTCTGCTGCAGTGGGATAACATTTATTATCAGCCGCCTACCGACTCGTATGTTGAAAAGCGCCCCACGGTGCGCGTGGGCTTGGTGCAATGGCAGATGCGCCCCTACAAAGACCTCGACGATTTGTTTGAGCAAGTAGAATTCTTCGTCGACTCGGTGAGCGATTATAAGAGCGACTTTGTGCTCTTTCCCGAATACTTCAACGCCCCGCTCATGGCCAAGTTTAACAACATGGGCGAAGCACAGTCGATACGCGGCTTGGCACAATATACTGAAAGAATACGCGACCGCTTTGTAGAGTTGGCCATCAGCTATAACATCAACATCATTACAGGCTCAATGCCCTTTGTAAAAGAAGATGGCGGACTGTATAACGTGGGCTTCTTGTGCCGCCGCGATGGTTCGGTAGACATGTACGAGAAGATACACGTTACCCCCGACGAGCAGAAGAGCTGGGGCCTAAGCCAAGGCAGCCGTGTGAAAACCTTCGATACCGACTGTGGCCGCATAGGCATCCTCATCTGCTATGACGTTGAGTTCCCCGAACTGTCGCGCCTGATGGCTGCCGATGGCATGCAGATACTGTTTGTGCCCTTCAATACCGACACGCAGAACGCCTATGCTCGTGTAAAGATTTGCGCACAGGCACGTGCTGTAGAAAACGAGTGCTACGTAGCCATTGCTGGCAGTGTGGGCAACTTGCCCCGCGTGCACAACATGGACATACAGTATGCTCAGTCGGCCGTGTTCACCCCCTGCGACTTTGCCTTCCCCACCGATGGCAAACGCGCTATGGCAACCCCCGGCACCGAACAAATATTGGTGGCCGACTGCGACCTGACGCTACTGAACGAGCTGCATACCTATGGCAGCGTGCGCAACCTACGCGACCGCCGCAACGACCTGTATGAGCTGAAGATGAAGTAATAGCAAAACGAACAAAACGACAACATTGAATAATTGTTCAACGTTGTCGTTTTGTCATTATCTACACACGCCCTTCGGCCGCATATTACTTATGTTTTTCGTAATAGTCAAGGGCAGCACTAATGTTTTTCTGCACCGCCTTGGTGCTATAGGTAGCGCCTGTGCAGCCATCAACCTGTGTTTGCTTTGTTAGCTTTTTGGCTTTCGACACCTTCAGGTTGTTATACAGCGGCAGCAAGAATTGTTTTACGCGGGCAAAGTAAGGCACCGTTTCTTCGTTCTTCAGCGCCAGCACCTTCACCACATTACCATTCTTTATATGCACCTCTACGGGTGTGCCCTTGCGGTAGCCGCGTGCCTTGCATATTGTGTTTGTGCGCACTACGTAGGTGCCATCGCTCTGTTTCGTCATTACGTTGTCGGCACTTACGCTCAGGGCGGCCATCGTCAGCATGCACACGGCAAGGCAGCGCTGCACGCCCTTGTTTATTGTAAATAGTTTATCTTTCATTGTTCTCTTTATTTTTACTTAAAGCCTATGGCTTATCGTCTCTCTACAAATATCTGCACAAAGGTGTGCATTTCTTCTCACTGAAGATTTGCACCCCTTTGTCAGGTCATTATTATTTCATCGTTACCTGTATGCGGTTGCCCGAGGTGGCGAGCAGTCGGCAGAAGTCGCGAATGTCGGCCGTAGTCAAGGCATCAACCATATTGAGATAGTTGTGGTTGAAGTCGATGCCATCGTGCAACTCATGATAGCGCACATACTCCCACCAGCCATTGGTTAGCACAGCGCGGTCGTAGTTTTTACGCGCATAGGCTTTCACCTTTTCCAGTTGCTCTTGCGTGGGACCCTCGGTAGCAATGCGTTTCAGTTGCTCGTCAATCACGGGCAAGAGGTCGTTAAAGCGGTTCGGGTCGCAACGGAAGTTCACCGTCATCGAGCAGCCCTCGGTAGGATATTTCCAGCACTGTCCGTTCACGCTCACGCCATAGGTGCCACCCTTCTCTTCGCGCACTGTCTCAGTATATACGGCTCGCATTATCTGCGACAGCACATCCAGCTTCAGGTCGTTCTCGGCAGTGTAAGGCACATCGGCCGTATAAAGCACATTGGTCAATGCCGAGGGTGTTTTCATGTCTTGATGAAACACCTTTGTTACCTGGCCGCGCTGTATGTCGAGGGTATACTGTCCGGGCTTACCCATCATACAGTTAGCGCCCTTCTTACACTTCTTACATTTCTTGTCAACCTTGCCAGGCAGGCTGGCCACATATTGGCACAAGAGTTGTTCAAACTCGTCGGTGCGAATGTCGCCCGTTACAATAAGGTTCATGCCCGCCAGGTTTGCAAAGCGCTCGTGGTAGATATCGTACATACGGTTAAAGTCTACCTCCTTCAAGCGGTCAACAGTAATGGGCTGTGTGCGCAAGCGCTGGCCATACACTGCTATGCGCAGCGAGTCGTTATAAATAACGTTGGGGCTGGCGTTGCGGTTCTTCAACATCGATTGCTGCTTGGCCATCATATTCTGGAAGATAGCCTCATCTTTGCGCGGCTGGGTAAGGTACAGATACATTATCTGAAGCCATGTTTCAAAGTCGGAAGCCACGCACACGCCCTTCACGCCCTCTTCTTCAGCATCAATATAGGGCACCACGCGCAGCGCCTTGCCACGACGTTTCTTTTCAAGGGTGAGGTAGTCGAAGTCGGCAGCGCCACTCTCTCGCACCACGCTACCCAAGAACTGCAAGGTGGCGGCATCGGTGTCGGGATAGAGCGAGCGTCCGCCCAGTCGGAACATATTTATCGTCAAGCGGTTAGGCTCAATGTCTGAGGGTCGAGCGCTTACCTTGATGCCGTTTGACAGCACATACTCGGTGTAGCCATTAGCCACCTCACGCTTCGACACAATCTTACCCTTCTTCGGAAGTTTCTTCATAAAGGTGGCATCAACCTCAGCGCCCTTGGCATCGTCGGCATACGAGCGCTGCTGTGCTGCCTCTATCCATGCCTTAAACTGGTTACCAGCGGGCAGCGTGTATGGCTTGCCATCATACTGTGTGGGGCCAAACACAATGCATACTTGGTTCTCGTTGGTTACAATATCCTTAATGGTTTGGTTGATATCGTCGAGTGTCACCGTAGCCGAGAACTCGGCCTCCAGTGCAGCCTCATATTCAATGTTCATGCAAGGCTCGGCACTGCAAAAGTTGGCCACCATGCTTTTAGCATATTCGGCATTGCGTGTGGTGTTCTTATTATCCAGTCGGTGCTCAATGCTCACGGTGTGTTGCACCTTGGCATGATGCAGTTCGGCCTCGGTAAAGCCATAGCGGCGCGCCTTTTCAACAATGGCGATGGCCGCGTCGATGCTCGCTTCAGGGTTGTTAGGCATCAGGCCAATGTTTAGAGCAAAGGCATCCTTCTCAGGGGTTACATAAAAACTGTTGTCGCGACACGTGGCCGACATCACCCGTGGCTGCGCCTCGTGCGAGAGCTGCGCCAAGCGCTGGCGCAAGATAAACATGGCCAAACGCGACTTATATCCGCTCAAGAAGGCCTCGCGCGTGTTGCGTGTTGCTCTGGGCTCGGCATCGCGCTTCATATAAAGCGCCAGGTTTAGTGTGGGTTGCTCCTTGTCGGCCTGGGTATAAACAATCATGTCTTTATTGTCGGGCACGCCATAATAGGTGCGCTGCGGAGCTTCTGCGGGCACTGTGTCGGCCTGAAACAGCTGCTTTATCTTAGCCTCTATCTCGTCAACATTCACGTCGCCCACCACGATAATGCCTTGCAGGTCGGGGCGATACCACTTATGATAATAGTCGCGCAGCACGTCGTAACGAAACGTGTCAACCACCTCGATGTGTCCGATGGGCAGACAGTCGGCATACTTCGACCCCGCATATATCACAGGCATAGCATCTTCCATCATACGTATCGATGCCATGCGCGAGCGGCGTGTGCGCCACTCTTCACGTATCACGCCACGCTCTTGGTCAATCTCGTTATCCTTCAGCAGCAGTTGGCCCGCCCAGTCGTGCAAGATTAAGAGGCACGTGTCGGCCACGCCCGCCTTGTTTACCTGAGCGTTTGATATGTTATACACCGTTTGGTCGATAGAGGTGTAGGCGTTGAGGTCGGCGCCAAACTTAATGCCGTTTCGCTCGCACCAGTTGCGCACCGAGCGCTCGCCACCATTGCCATCAGGAAAGTGGCGCGTGCCATTAAAGGCCATGTGCTCAAGGAAGTGGGCCAAGCCGCGCTGCTGCGGCTCTTCAAGGATAGAGCCCACACGCTGCGCTATGTAGAAGTCGGCCTGCCCAGGTGTTTGAGCGTTATGACGTATATAATAGGTAAGCCCATTGCTGAGCGTGCCTTTGCGTATGCAGCTGTCAAGAGGCAAGGTTTGTGCCACGGCGGTCATGAAGCCACCCAGGCAGAAAAGAAGCGATAGTATCTTGCGCATATATTAAAGTTTTGTTCCGTTAATGTTATATTCGTTACCGTTGTTGATGATGACGATGCGGCCGTTCTTCAAGTATTTGCCGTTCTTCATCATAGCGTTGTTCTGCTCAATGCCCTTGATGGCGGTGCTGGTTTCGGGGTCGAGCTTATAGGTTTTGAGGCCAGCGGCAATGATGTTGCCCTCGCCCAGACCAATGGTGCTATTGCCACGAAGGTTGCCAATAAAGTCGGTGGTGGCGGTGGTGGTTACCTCGCCATTGTTGGTGCAGCTTGCTACCGACACCACACCCTCAGCGCGAGCCGAATTGGCCACAATACCAGCCACATAAGCATCTTGTCCGTTCACGGCAGCATCGTTCACACAGTTCTTAATAACGGTGACTGCAGCGTCGCCCTTCATAATATTTGCCACAATGCCGCCCACGTTTTTCACGCCATTAATGGTGCCATAGTTTTTGCAGCCGTCAATGTCGACAGCGTAGCTTGCACAAGCCACAATGCCAGCGGTATATTGTCTTGACTTGCTGGTGCCCTGGGTATCGTCGGCAATGCCATAGTTGGTGCAATCTTTCACAGCGCCCGAGTAAGAGCCAGCGATGCCAGCCGAGCCTACACCATTCGTAGTAGAGAGGTCGCCTTTGTTAATGCAGTGCTCGATAAGATAGTTATAGGTGGCAATCGATTTGCCCGATTGTGAGCCTCCACATATACCTGAAGCATAGGTCATGGCCTTCACGTTGCCATAGTTTTGGCAGTCTTTAACGGTGCCTACACCGTTTACCAAGAAGCCACAAACGCCGCCCGCAGCAAAGTTGGTGGCTGTAACATCGGCATAGTTGGTGCAGTTTTGTATAAGCCCCATGTTCAGCGAGGCAATGGTGCCCACATAGTTGTAGCCAGTGATGTGGTTGTCTTTGCTGATGATGAGGTTCTTCACCACACCGTTTTTGTCGATGCAGCCAAAGAGGCCGTTATATTTTCCAGCGGCATTATTACCTGTCTCTGTGTGGTAGATGCCGCTGATAGTGTGTCCAGCACCATCGAAGGTGCCATCAAAGCCGTAAGCTACCTCTGTTATCTTTGCGTTGCCATCTTTACCAATAGCGGGTAGCTGCATGGGTGTTTCGGCCGAGCCACCAAAGTAGATGTCACTTTTCAAGACAAAATACTCGCCTGTGCCCTTGTGGTCGGCGTTACAGTTTTTGGCCATGGCGTAAAGGTCATCGGCTGTGTAAATGCAGTAGGGGTTAGCCTCAGTGCCTTCGCCAGTAAGACCCCAAGCGTTTGATACAGTTGTGCCCTCGGTCTGAGCCGTGGCAGCAAGCGTTGCTATGCAAGCAACGATAAGTGTAAAAATCTTTTTCATATTCGATGTTTTTTAGTTTATATTTCGTTCTTATTATTTCTAAAACATGGCCGAAGCCGTAAGCCCAATGCTGTTTCGCGTAGCACCCGACACCCGCGAGAAGCAATAGCAGAGCGCAAGGCTGGGCCTAACCTTTGTGCCCCGCAGCGGTATCTCGTAAGCCAAAGAAGCGTTGGCCACCGCCCCCTCATGGCTGCCCATAACAGCCTGCCCTTGCGCCTGAGCCCACCACAGCGAGCCATTGCGTTTGAGCCACCCACGGCGCGCAAGCACAAAGGGCGCTATGATGTGTGGCGTAGCGGTATGCGCCTCGGTAAACACGTAGGCCGTTTGATGGCGCACCCAGTAGCCTATGCCGCCCTCCATGTGCCACAGATATATGGAGGCAGCGGGTTTCCAGTAGACATTCATGGCCAGCGAGCCATAGGTTTGCGCCTTATCGGCCATCTTTGTGGGTTCAAAATATTCGTAGTAAGAGGCCGCTGTGCCATTGGTGGCCGTGGTGCGTCGATAGTTTTCGCGCTCGGTGGTGAGGCGTTCGGTCGTCATCCGCGCGTCAATCCACAACAGGCGTTGCGCTTGTCGAGCCATGTCGTAGCGCAAGTGCAAAGCAAAGCCATCGCCATGATGCCGAGCGTGCGACGCACTGTATTGCGACTTTCGCCCATAATAGCCCGTGCGGTGAGTGTAGGTAGCATTGGCAAACAAGCGGTTGAAAGCCCCTTGCGCCGTGATGCCAACATATTCAGACAGCAGTGGCAACTCGTTCTTGCTATCTGTAAAGCCCTCGGTACCGAAGGTTTCGCGCTCGCCCCAGCCATTGGCATAGTCAATCAGCGTGGTGTATATGCGGTCGGTGGTGCCATAGGTTTTAAACAGCATGGTCTCGGTGCTACGACGATAAAGCAAGCCCAGCCCCACCCCACTGTTGTGTGGCAACTGCATGTAGGCGTTAATCCGAGCGTCAAGGTTCATCAGCGTGTTGCTATGGCGCAAGTCGCGATGCTTGGCATAGGTGCCCGAAGTATAATTAAGTTGTGCACCCAGGGCCAAGCGGCGTGCCAGTTGCCACCCTATGGCGCCATCAATATGAAACACTTCCATGCGTTTGTCGCCCACGTTGTTGTCATCGTCTTCAACCAGGTCGAAGGGCATCAGCTGAGCAGTAGGGAAAAGCATACTGCTCGCCGCCTCGGTTACACTGGTGTTTTGATAAGCCGCTCTGCCATAGGCCACGATACTGGGCGAAAGGCGATAGAACGATTGCACGTCGGCGCCATAACACTCTTGACGTTTGCCATTAGAAAGCGTTTGCCCAAAACCATTAGGAAAGGTTAGCCCAAAACCATCTGAAAGCGTTGGCCTACGTCCATCATCATGCATATAATATAATGTGGCGTGGGCTATGGTGCTATCGCTATAGGTGGTTAGTGCGGCGGCGTTGCCCGATGTAAGCCAAGGGTTGCGCTGCTGGGTAAGTTGAAAGTCGCGCTGCGCCATGGCGGGCAAGCACAACATGCTAACGAAGAGAACACTGATTGGCTTCATAAAAATCGTTGCTTGAATTGTTCGTATCTTGGTAGATGGCGTGCCCATCGGCGGTCGTCGTCTCCACCTTTCTTATCAATGAGTGGCCGTAACCACCCGTCAACGTGGCATAGCCTGCGTCAAGGTCGGAGGTAAGGCGCTTCTTGCAGTTGGCCAGCGCCGTGGCGTTATACACCTCTACAGCATCAATCACCCATTGGCGTGGCATCTTTAGGCAGGCATACACTATGTTGCCCTCGCGCCCCGTGGGGTAGATAATATTTGTGTTATCTTCGGCAAAAGCCTTCGGGGTGATGCCTTGGGTGCGAAACAACACTACGGCGGGCGATGTCTGACTCATAGGCCACGCGTTGCCCTTGCCATACTTTACCGCCTTAAGATAGTGGCTGGTGGCAATAACATCAGCGGGCGAAGGATAATAGTTCGTATTGTTATACTTTCCACCATCGCTACTCGTAGCCTCAACATCATACATACAATAGTAAGCAGCGTTGCTATAGTTTACCGAGTTGCTATAGGTAAGGGTGTTGTCAATGGCGCCATGCACGTTAACCACCATTTCGGTGTAAGGTGCTATGGTGGCGCCCGCCTGAAAATACCACACGCCATTGATGGCGGGCACCCAGTCGGCATCGGCATAATCAAGCTTGCCACCATTGAGAAACGAGTGGGTGTTAGCCTCAGCGTTATAGGGTTCTATCATGCCGAAGCCCACGTTGTCAAGGGCCACAGGTTCGGCCGAATTGTTATACAGAATGATGCACTTGTCGAGAGCAAACTTGCCCGAGCCATCGTTCTTCTGGCAGCCACCCACATACAGCTCTTTAATAACGATGGGGTTAGCCGTTTGCATGGTGGTTAGCGTTACGGGCAACGCCACGGTGGTAGAGCCGCTGCCTATGGTAACATCGGCGAGCGAGCCGTTGCACACATGACGAAAGTAAGCATCGTCGGTAACCTTTGAGGCGCTTATGCTGTAGATGCCAGCGGGCAGATTGAAGTGTGCCGTGCCCGTGGCGTCGGTGGTGGCCGTGGCGGTGCTACCCGTAGCGTTGGTCATCAACACAGGCACATCGGCCACGGGCGCGCTCAGTTGCACCTCTACGTTGTAGGTATCGATGTGCTCGTCGTAACTGCATGAGGCCAGCAACACGAGCATGAGACCGAAGATATATTTTTCTATTTTGTTCATTTTCGCTTATTTATAATTTCACTCTTACCGATGCGCCATAGTAAAACTTGGGTATGTATCCGCTGTTAAAGAGCGAGGTTTCAAGCCCCGTTTGCTGGTTGCGCACCTTGGCCATATTATTGAAAAAGTTGTTAGCGTAGAACGACAGGCTCACCCAGCGCCCTATCTCCTTTGTTACCGAGAAGTTGGCCGAGCCGTAGGCCGACACCCGTTGCGGGTTAAAATAGTAGGCCGTGTTGCTGCGCACAATCAGGCCCGTGAGTTGGCGATACAAGGTGGGGTCGTTTTCTTTGGCAGCCAGCAGCGCCTCGGCAAAGGGTATGCGCTCAGAGGGGTTATCCCAGGTAGCATAATACTCGGGATAAACAGCCACATAATGGTCTTTCTGCCCCGTATAAGGTGTGCCCTGGGCATCGCCCGCCTGAGCCAGCGCCAGCGTGGTGCGCTGTTCTGACAGGTTGCGGCGATAGTTGAGGAAGGTGGCCTCAAGGCGCAAGGTCATGATAAGCCTAAGCCGTGGTATGCGCGCCGTAAGGGTGGTGTTCATGCTGCACCCTTTGTTCAGCAAGCCATTGCTCACCGCTGGGGTGCTAACGGCCGATGCCGATGTGATATTGCTGCCCACATAATAGCCTATCAATGGCTGCTGACCTGAGTTGGCAGCCTGATCGCCCACGCCATTAGGGGCCCCTGCTATGAGGGTACGGTCGATGCCACGATAGTGATAATATTTGCCATCAAAACGCAACGTGAGGCCCACGGTGTGGGGCGCACTGAGCAGAGGCATCTCGGCCACCCACTCAAGACCGTAACGTGTTACGGGCGAACCGTTTACATACTGCCTATTGGCGGTGTAGGTGTGGCGAGTGGTATAGGGTAAGGCAATGGTAGAGCCTGTGGCTGAAGAGGTTACGCTGACAACACCCGTGGTGGGATTAACGTTATAAATACGGTCGGTCACGCTGATGCCACAGCCCTCAAGGGCGGCTTGCGAGGTTTGATTGTAGGCCAGCGGCGTATATTGGTTCACCATCTGGTAGGGGTTATAGGTGCGGCTCCAGAAGCCCGACACGCTGAGGCGGGCCTTGCCCAGCGTAGCATCAACGCCAGCCTCGCACTGATGGGTGTTCTGCCACTTCAGGTTGCTGTTATACAGGGCGCTCTGCACGTAGGTGTAATAGGCATAATAAGCCTTATTGTCGGCGGTAGATGCGGGGGTGAACACCAGTCGGTCGGTATAGGTATCGGCGGGATATAGCACCTGAAACGAGGGCAACTTTACGCTCTTGCCATAGCCCACATGTAGGGCCAACTGCGCGTTCTTATCTTTTAATAGATGGTAGCGAGCATTGACGCGGGGCGACCAGCTGGCGGCTGTGCCATAACTTGAGCCGCTGATAGAGGTTACATCGTTACGCAAGCCCGCCACTAACAGCCAGCGGCCCAGGGTGAGGCGGTTCTCAACAAAGAGGGCCATGTTGCGCAAGGTGGGCAGCGTGCTATAATCGTAGGGGCGCCAGGTGGGGGCCAACTGCATATCGGCATAATAGGTGCCACGGCCATCGTTGCGCGAGGCGTTTAGCTCGGTGCCCAACGACAGTTTGTTTACAGCGCCTAAGAAGCGGTGCGTCCACTGCCCCTTCAACTTCAGTTGCAGGCTCAGCGGTTTCTGGTCGTTATACGAGCGCACATACCAATAGCCTGTGGGGCCTAAGATGATACTGCCCACAGCCATGCCCTCGGCATAATCGTGAGCAATGGCGTAGCCGCTGGTTAGGGTGTGAAGATAGGCTTGCGACGATGCCGACGAGGTGTTGACATTGCTCTCGGTGCGCTTATCGGCATAAGAGAGGGCGGCCTGAAGACTGACGTTGAACACGCCAGCGCGCTGGGTGTTGCAGAGCCAGTTAAGCTGTAGGTTGCCACGTAGCAGGTTGTCGCGCTGTCGCTGGTAGGTATCGCGAAAGGCGTCGGGGTCGGCCTCTGAATTGTAACCGCCTATGTTGCCTGTAAGACCCGCCGTAAGGTTGAGGGTGGTGCCACGAAGCGCAAAGGCTTTGCTGTAGGTGGCCGACAAGATGTTGCGCATGTAAGCGGTGTGGGGCGAAGCAAGGTCAGAGAACGAGCGAGCATGCTCGGCCGAGATATTGAGGGTGCCGCCACGATGCCCTAACAAGAAGCCCTTGCTGAGGGAGGCCTGACGGGTGTAGGGATTGACAGCGGCCTCTACCACCCACGGCGTATGGCCATGACGCGTGTTTACCTTTACCACGCCATTGCTCACATCGCCATACTCGGCGCTGGGTATGCCGGCTATCACCTCTACGCTCTCGATGTTTGAGGCAGAAACGTTGCGGGTAGAGGCCGACTGTGTTTCGCTCATGCTGGCATTGTTGTCAAGGCGCACGCCGTCTACCTCAATGGCGGTGCCGAAGGCGGCATTGCCGCGCTCGCCCGTGCCCGACCGTAGGGCCAAGCGGGTATCGTCTATCAAGGTGGCGTTGGTGGTTTGGCCGCCAGGCATCAGGGCCATAATGTCGCTGAGCGATAACACCTGAGAGTGGTCGAGTGCTGTGCGGTCGAGGGTATAGGTGGTGGTGCCTGTGCCCGACTGCTTGCGAGCGGTAACCTCGACGTCGGGCAGGCTGAGGTTGTCTTCTTTCAGACGTATGTTTTTTAAGTCGGTATCGTTGTTAAGCATAAAGGTAATGGTGCGGGTAACATACCCTAAGGTGCTAACCTGTACCGTGGTTTCGCCCGCAGGCACATTATTTATTGTAAAGGCGCCAGCCTCGTTAGTAATGGCCCACAACTCGAGGTTCTGCACCCTTACGGCGGCATATGCCAGCGGTGCCATGTTGCGCGCATCAAGCACCTTGCCACGCACAACATAGCGGCCTGGTCCAGCCATAGCCACTACCACCGACGCTATCAAAAAATATATAAATAACAGTGCTCTCCTCATCTTTTTGTTTCCTTTTGGGCGGGTTTATTCCTTAATATATTCAATCGAAAAAAGCCATCTTAACAACCTTAACTATAAAGCTCTCAACAGCTTAACGTTTTCTCGATTGCAAAGTTATCAAGGTTTAAAAAGGTATGCAATACCAAAATTTAGGTATTTTGCAAGAAAAGAAATACCACGTTTTAGGTATCATTGAGGAGAAAGCTCTATTAATCAAAATTCATATATGCGATTAATTTTGAACTCGTACTTAAAGATTTTTTCTTCTCTTTGAATAGTAGAATGATGTTTATTCACTATCTTTGCATAACAATATGTTGACTTAGTGCTCTGAATTATGGAATACGACATCAAAGACAAAATTGAATGGACTGTAATATTTCTTACCGAGTTTGGTAAGCGTCATGGTTTGACGCTTAAACAATCCTTCAACTATCTATTGCGCTACAAGGGTATGCACTTTGTAGAACAACATTATGATTATCTGCACACACAGTCGTTTACATCAGTGGTAGACGACTTAACACATTATTGTTATAAATTAGGAGGAGGCATTGCATGAAATTATATCACGGCACGAATAAGATATTTGACCAAATTGAATTAACTAAATCGAAACCAAATAAAGATTTCGGACAGGGTTTTTATTTATCTCCCGACTATAACCAAGCACTCAATATGGCGATGATTAAAGTTGAACAGCAGCAAGAAGGAACCCCTGTAGTGATGGAATTTGAAGTGGATGACGTAGAGATAGATAAATTGCGTACGCTTCGTTTCGATGACTATAGTGAGGCATGGGCAGAGTTTATTCTTGCTAATCGTAATAATCCGACTTCTTCTCCTATTCACGAATATGACATTGTAATAGGCCCAATAGCTAATGATCGTGTGGGAGTGCAATTGTGGAAATATGAAAACCAAATTATTGATTTGCCAACACTTGTTAGCAAACTAAAATATATGAAAGGTTTAACTGTGCAATACTTTTTCGGTACTGAAAAGGCATTGTCTATATTAAAAAGAATAAGATAATGATAGACGAAAAAGAAATGATGAAAGATGACATGGTGACCAAACTTGCTGTGTTGCTTATTAAAGACAATAAGGCATCGACAATGACTGATGCACTTGATATAGTGATAAATTCAGAAACCTATCAGCGGATTATCAACGATAAAACAGCTCTCTATTTTCAAAGTCCGCGATACGTGTATGATTTTCTGCGTACCGAGTTGCTAACAGGAAGAGTAATGTGAAAATAATGTAAAGAACACCTACTTAAAAGTCGCATTTGATGCTATCCTTTTTGCGAAGGAGCAAATACTAAGAATTAACGTCCATTCACAATTGCCTATTTTCATTAGGTATCAATTGTTAAAAACCTAATTGAAAATACAGGCCACTTTTTGAAATTCAGAAAAACGAGGGGCGTTCGTGGCCCTTCTAGGCGATTAGACTGACAAAAGAAATAAATAATTGAGCCACAACATATTACGCGTTTTTCCGTCGGGCATCACTCGAAAAAACCGATGAAAAAATGAGCAATAAGTTGTGAAACCCTTGGTTTCACCTCCTGATTCCCTTGGTTTCACCTCCTGAAACCCTTGGTTTTACAAGGTGAAACCAAGGGTTTTGCAACACATTTTCCCGATTTTTAGAGCTCGAAACGCTTAGTTTTCACACACGATAACAGTAATAAATATTCGTTAACACCTCTTTCGCAAATTTTGAACGACCTGTAATTGTTAATATTTTTGCATCTGTTAACACATAAAACAAGGCGCGTTGGCTTCTTTTCTTATAAACCATTATCGGCTAATAGGCTGAACTATCTTCCTACTATACGTCAAGTATTCTTCAAATACACGCCAAGAATTCTTATTACATACGAAATTCTATTCTCATTAATCATTCAAATAATTTTCTATCAAAACGCACTCTCACGTCTGAATGATAAGACCCAAAACATGCTCTTACCATTAAAAACTGCACGAGATTGATGCAGTTTTTGTCAAATTCTGCACAAGATTGATGCAGTTTTCACTAATTTCTGCATCATTTTCGTGCAATTTTCTCGTTTTTCTGCACAAGTTTCGTGCAGAATAAACAAATTAGTGTCCTCTACCAGCTGACATTTAATGACTACACGTAAGCAAAAATCGATAAAGATATGGATGAATAATTTTAATAGAGCAATAACAATTCTAACAATAAAATAACAACAAAAGGACAACAAAAACGATGTCAATACATTATAATAATGTCATTAACAACATTGTTTTTGTTGTCCTTTTATTGTTATGGTTGTTTCTTATCTAATTATAGTTATAACCTAAGGTTCGGCGCCTTACACCAAATGTGCAATCAGCTCTTCGCGGTCACCCTCGAGCATATCAATAACAGGTATCTCTACCATGGTGTAGCAGCCGGGCTGCTGGTGCATAGAGGCGCGTGCCACGTTAACTAATACCTGGCCAGTGAGGGCGGGATTGTTGATGCACATATCAAACTCCAGGCGCTGGTTTTGTGTTTTTCCGCTCACACCCTTGCGCACCAAGTTTACGCCATGACCCATATCGCGAACAGCATCCACTGAAGGCACGGCAAACACGTGTGTCTCGTCGTTAGAGAAGTAGGGGTCGGCCTTGATGGCAGCCGTTACATCTTCAAGCTTGGCACCCTCTTCCAGCTCAACATATACCATGCGGCGGTGCAAGCCTTCGCCCTTAGGGATGGTTACTGACAGAGCGTTCTTCACGCCTTCTTTAGAGCGTACGCACACGCTATGGCCCATCGACATGCCTGGGCCAAAGTTGGTGTAGGTCAAGCCCTTAGGTGCAAGGCTTTGCATCAGGGTGCGCACAATGCTGTCAGAACCCGGGTCCCAGCCAGCAGCTATCACGGCCACAGCGCCATGCTCCTTGCACAAGGGCATGAGCGAAGCACGATAGTTGACGATAGAGGTGTGAATATCAAAGCTATCAACCGTATTGATACCCAGGGGCAATATCTGTTTGGCATATTCTTCGCACGAGCGTGAAGGGGTGGCAAGAATGGCCACGTCAACATCTTTCAGCTCGCGAATGTCTTTTACTACATCATATTTTTCCAACTCGGCGGGCTTGTTCTCGGCACCATGACGGCGCACAATGCCTGCCACCTCAAAATCATTGGCGGCCTCAAGGGCCTCAAGGGCGTAACGGCCAATGTTGCCATAGCCCACAATAGCAGCTCTTATTTTCTTCATAAATGAATTGCTTTTATTAATTGTTTTATCGTTTCTCTGTTTGCTTTTATTGTTGCTTTTATCTTTTCTCGTTGCAAATTTACACTATTCTCTCGACAATGCAACACATTGCGCCCGCTTTTCTATCTACAAAACACCAATAAATAACAATCTGTAGGAATAGGGCGTTTATGTCTGAAAAAATGTAACCTCGCACGTGGCTGTTTAGGAAATAATGTGTATCTTTGTGCCACCACAGCACAGCGCCACAGGGGTGCGTGCATTGATACTTACAGATAAACGAACAATATGGAAGTAATAAAAACTGGCATCGAGGGCGTGCTCATCATCGAACCGCGCCTGTTTAAAGATGCTCGTGGCTATTTTTTTGAAAGCTTTTCGCAACGCGAATTTGAAGAAAAGGTAGGACCTATACATTTTGTGCAAGACAATGAGAGCATGTCGTCATACGGCGTGATGCGCGGTTTGCACTTTCAGCGTCCGCCCTACACACAGAGCAAACTGGTGCGCTGCGTGCGTGGCGCCGTGCTCGACGTGGCCGTAGACATACGCAAAGGGTCGGCCACCTATGGTCAGCACGTGGCCGTAGAGCTGACCGAAGACAACCACCGCCAATTCTTCATCCCGAAAGGCTTTGCCCATGGCTTTGCCGTGCTGAGCGACACCGCCGTGTTCCAATATAAGTGCGACGAGTTTTACCACCCCGAGGCCGATGGCGGCATCTCTATTCTCGACACCTCGCTGGGCATCGACTGGCGTATTCCTATCGACAAGGCCATCTTGTCAGAGAAAGACACAAAGCATGCTATGCTGAAAGACTTTGATAGTCCGTTCTAAACACATTATATAATATATTGTTATGAACATATTAGTAACAGGCGCCAACGGGCAGCTCGGACACGAGATGCAACGTGTGGCCAAGAACAGCGCACATCAATTTGTGTTTACTGATGTGGCTGAAGGATACGAAAAACTTGATATCACCAACATCGACGCCATACGACAGATGGTGAACGAGCGCAATATTAACCTGATTGTTAACTGCGCTGCATACACCAATGTTGATAAGGCCGAGACCGACTATGATACCGCAAACCTGCTGAACAACACGGCTGCCGGAAACCTGGCCACCGCTATGAAGGAGGTGGGCGGAACACTGATACACGTGTCGACCGACTATGTGTTTCAGGGCGACCGCAACACACCGTGCCAAGAAACATGGCCCACCAACCCGCTGGGCGTTTATGGCAAAACAAAGTTGGCGGGCGAACAGAGCATTGCCGCCACAGGTTGCCAGCACATCATCATTCGCACAGCTTGGCTCTACTCGCAATGGGGCAAAAACTTTGTAAAGACTATGCGTCAGCTCACCGCCACACATCCCACACTAAAGGTGGTGTTTGACCAAGTGGGCACGCCTACCTTTGCTGGCGACTTGGCCGATGTCATTGCTCATATCATCGAAACCGAGCAGATTAATAAGACGGGCATCTACCACTTCTCAAACGAAGGTGTGTGCTCGTGGTTCGACTTTGCCAAGGTGATATGCGAGCTGAGCGGCAACACATGCGACATTCAGCCTTGCTACAGCAGCGAGTTTCCCAGCCCCGTGCAGCGTCCGCACTTCTCGGTGCTCGACAAGAGCAAGCTGAAGAGCACCTTTGGCGTGAAGGTGCCCTACTGGACCGACTCGCTGAAGCTTTGCATCAAGCAGCTACAAGCAGCTAAAGAGGCTTAAATCTACATCCTATTATAATAATAACACTGTTATCATGGCCTATAAAAGAAACATCATCATCACAGGCGGAGCGGGCTTCATTGGCTCGCACGTGGTGCGCCTGTTTGTGAATAAATATCCCGAGTATCACATCATCAACCTCGATAAGTTGACTTATGCGGGCAACCTCGCCAACCTTGACGATGTGAAAGACTGCCCCAACTATACGTTTGTGAAGGGCGACATCTGCGACTTTGCACTCATTCAGCGCCTCATGCGCGAGCATCATGTGGATGGAATTATTCATCTGGCAGCCGAAAGCCATGTCGACCGCTCAATCAAAGACCCCTTCACCTTTGCACAAACCAACGTTATAGGCACGCTGTCGCTCTTACAAGCGGCTCGCGAATATTGGGAGAGCCTGCCCGAAGGCTATGAGGGGAAACGCTTCTACCACATCTCTACCGACGAGGTGTATGGCGCACTGGAGCTCACTAACCCCGAAGGTGTAGAGAGCCCCTTCACCACAAAGGCCAGCTCGGCACACCATCATGCCTATGGCACCACGTTCTTTACTGAAGAAACGAAGTATAACCCCCACTCGCCCTACTCGGCTGCCAAGGCCAGCAGCGACCACTTTGTGCGTGCTTTTCACGATACCTATGGCATGCCTACCATCGTGACCAACTGCTCAAACAATTATGGTCCGTATCAGTTTCCTGAAAAACTCATACCGCTCTTCATCAATAATATTCGCCATCGCAAGGCGCTGCCCGTGTATGGCGAGGGCTTGAACGTGCGCGACTGGCTGTATGTTGAAGACCATGCACGTGCCATCGACCTCATCTTCCACCAGGGTCGCGTGGCCGATACATATAATATCGGCGGCTTTAACGAGTGGAAAAACATTGATATCGTGCACGTGCTTATTCGCACCACCGACCGTTTGCTAGGCCGACGCGAAGATGAAGACATGAACCTCATCACCCACGTTACCGACCGCAAGGGCCACGATATGCGCTATGCCATCGACTCGCGCAAGCTGCAACGCGAACTGGGATGGGAGCCCAGCCTACAGTTTGAAGAGGGTATTGAGAAAACGGTACGCTGGTATCTCGATAATCAGGCTTGGATGGACAATGTAACATCGGGCGACTATCAGAAATATTATGATAGCATGTATGCTGGAAGATAAGGCTTAAACCGCTGAGCAAAGCGCGCTCAGCAATAAATAAAAAAAGGACAACAACCACAACGTTGCTTTATTACTCATTGTATTAAAGGTCACGTTATGCTTGTTGTCCTTTTGTTGTTCAGAGTTGTACCTCTGTTATTCAGAATTATTCCTTTTGTTGTTCAGAATTATTCCTTTTGTTGTTCAGAATTATTCCTTTTATTGTTCAAAGTTGTTCCTCTGTTGTTCAGTGTTGTCGTGCGTTTACCACACAATACATTCACTTAGAGAAACAATGTTGTCTTTATTGACAACTAAGTTTATTTACACGTAAGTTTCAAGGAACTTGATG